>NZ_JADYTX010000003.1 GCF_021531475.1 Fusobacterium perfoetens
CATATAAAGTAAAAATATTAAATTAAACAATTTTTATCATAGAAAGTTAAGATTTACAGAAAACTCTTCACACCCTCTAAAAAGAAAAAATGTTACAAACCAGTAATAGTTTGTAACACTCTTTTTTTAATTATATAGGATTTCTACTAAATCTTTTTTATATTTGCTTGCTTTTTCAAGCTCAAGTCTGTTGTCTCTTATCAAGAATTTTCTTGAGTTCCAACCATCAGATAAAAGTCCTGAGAAAGCATCTAAGTTTTGATAGTATAATTCTCCACTAGCAACTAAAGTATCTATAAACTCAAACTTACTTGGAGTATAAAGTCCCTCATTTATTATCTCTTCATAATATCTTTTCCATAGTGGTGCAACAAGTTCTCCACCTGTTGTTTCCATTTTTTTATTGTCATCATATCCAATATAAGCTGTCGTTACATATTCAGGAGTTATTCCAGCATACCAAACACTTAAAGAATCGTTTGTTGTTCCTGTTTTTCCTCCTTGCTCAATATGTCCACCTTTTTTAGTTATAACAGTAGCTCCTTTACTTGTTCCATATTTTACAGAACCTATTAAAAGATTTGTTGTAAGAGCTATATCTTTTGAGTCAAAAACTTTTTGTACAGATGGTGTATTTTTTATTAATGTATTTCCATTACTATCTCTCACTTCTGTAACAACCATAGGTTCAACAACATACCCACCATTTGAGAATATTGCAAAACCTTTTGCTAAATCTTTAGGAGTTACCGATAAAGTTCCCAAAGCTGTACTTAAATTTAAATCAGTTTCCATATTAGCATTTAATTTTTTTAGATTTTCAGATAGTTTTCTTGGAGTAACACTTTTTAAAAGTTTTATAGTAACACTATTAACAGATCTAACAAGTCCGTCAAACAGCGTGATATTATCTCTGTAAGTTACTCCATAATTTTTTGGAGCCCAACCTTGATCATATAAAACCCTTGAATCTTCTATAATTGTATTTTCAGAGTATCCATCTATTATAGCAGAAAGATATACAAATGGCTTGAATGAAGAACCAATCTGTCTTTGTGACATTATAGCTCTATTGAAATTACCCGTTACATAATCTCTACCACCTATGATAGAAGTGATATAACCATTTGAAGAATTTATTGTTATCATAGCACCTTGAAGTTCTTTATTTTTAGCAATGGCTGGATATTCGTTGAAAACTCTCTCAGCTACTTTTTGCATATCGTAGTTTAAAGTAGTATAAACTTCTAATCCACCATTATAGATAACCTCTTCATCAAAATTATCATCTAAATAATCTAAAACTAAATCTGTAAAACTTGGAGCTAAAGATTTATTAACTCTACTTCTTGGATAAACAATTGTTGTATGAGCTAAATCCATTCCCTCTTTAAAATCCTCTTCCAATACAAACTTATGTTCCAAAGCCTCTTCATATTGGTCTTTTGTTATCATATTAAAGTTATACATTTGTTTTAGGACAAGCCTCATTCTTTGAAGAGCGTTATCAAGATGTTTTCTAGGATTATAAAATCCTGGTCTATTAGGTACACCTGCTAGAAGTGCCGCCTCTGGAATATTTATATATCTAATATCTTTTTTGAAAAGAGATTTTGCCGCACTTTTTATTCCGTAATCTCCGTCACCAAAATAGATTTCATTTAAATATTTAACAAATATTTCATCTTTTGTGTATCTTTTCTCTATCTCTATTGTAAGTATCGCCTCTTTTATCTTTCTAGAAATTTTCTTTTCATGACTTAAGAAAGCGTTTCTTGCTAATTGTTGAGTAAATGTACTAGCCCCTTGTCTTCTACTTTGATATTTTATATTTACAACTATAGCTCTTAAAATACCGATTGGGTCAATACCATAGTGACTGTAAAATCTTCTATCTTCGATAGAGATAAAAGCATCTTTAGCACATTGTGGCACTTCATCAAACTTAGCTGGTATTCTTGATTCTTTGTATAAAACATCTATAACCTTTCCATTGATGTCATACACTTTTGTAGGAAGTGATGGAGAGTAAGATTCTATCAAAGTTTCAATATCTGGCAGTTGTTTTTTATAGTGGTTAATCACTAAGAATACACTTAAAATCCCACTAAAAAATAGAAATACAAAAGCTAATAAAATAATTTTAAAAATTTTTTTCATATGACTTCTCCATATTATTTAACAGTTCTTTGTCTTAATTGTCCGCAAGCTCCGTCTATATCAGTTCCTTTTTCTCCTCTGATGATAACATTAACTTTTCTATCATTTTTTAGATAGTTGTAGAATTTTTCGATTTTCTTGTCACTAGGTCTTTCAAAATCATTTTCAACAACTGGGTTATAAGGGATTAAGTTCAAAGCGTGGTCAAATTCGTGAACAAAATCTGCTAAAGTCTCAGCATCACTTTGAGAAACATTAAAGTCTTTTATTAAGATATACTCAAAAGTTATTCTTCTATTTGAAGTTTTTTGATATTCTTGTAATACTGTAAATAGGTCTTCTAAAGGATATTTTTTATTGATTGGCATAAGTTCATCTCTTTTTTCGTTAAATACAGCGTGTAGAGATATAGCTAACTCAACTTGCATTTTTTCCTCTAAAAGTCTTTCTATTCCTGTGATAACTCCAGAAGTTGAAACAGTTATTTTTCTTCTTGAAATATTTAAACCTTTTTCGTCAGAAAGGATTTTTATAGCTTTTATTAAGTTATCAATATTTAAGAAAGGCTCTCCCATTCCCATAAATACAAGATTGTTTACAGATTGTTCTTTATTTCTAAGTCTTCTTTCTATTGTGTAAACTTGGTTTAAAATCTCGTGTACTGTTAGGTTTCTCTCATAACCAGATGCCCCAGTTGCACAGAATTTACATTTTACAGGGCAACCAACTTGAGTAGACACACATACAGTATTTCTATCTTTATGTTTTAATAAAACTGTTTCGATTGTATTTCCATCTTCTAGTTTAAATAAAAACTTTTCAGTTCCGTCTATTTTAGATATTTGATGATTTACTATGTTTAGTAAAGGTATATATGCTTTTTCACTTAAAGTTTCTCTATCTTTTAGAGAGATATTTGTCATATCGTGTATATTTCTTGCAAGTTTTGAATGTAGCCAGTTATATATTTGTTTTCCATAGAATTTTTTCATTCCTAAAGATAATATATAATCTGTCATCTCAGTTTCATTGAGATTTAAAAGTGCCATTTTTGTATTTTCCATTATTCCTCCGTTATTTTATCATTCTTTTAAAAAATTTATAAATCATTAAAATAAATATAATTGACTATCTATTTTATCAGTTTTTTTATAAAATGACAAGCAAATATTATATAATAGTGTTTAATATTTTTATTATCTCATCTTTTGTCAAAGTTCCCTTGATATTTCCTTGTTTTGGACTTCCTCCACCTTTTAAGTTTGGATATTCTTGACTTAATTTTTTTATAATCTCTCCACAATTTAGAGTATTACTTGAAAGCATAATAGAATCCTCTGTTATACCTATAAAAGTTTCCTCTCTTTTAGCAAAAGATTTTCTTACTTCGTTGATTATAGTTTTATTTTCCTCACAGATTATGATTCGTTTATCATTTATTGTAATTGGATTTTCTAAGATCTCATTCAAGAAATATTTAGCATATTTTTGAGTTAGATTTGAATAATCTCTTTTTAAATTTTCATGCTCTCCCATATATCTTTCAACCATATCTATGATTTCATTATCTCTACAGCTAAATTTATGATTTAACTCCCTTATAATTTTATCTTTTTTATTATAGTCAACCAAAGCTCTATCTCCAGCTAAAAGATAGCATCTTGTATATTTTCCTTTGATTCTTTCTGAGAAAACCAATTTTAAAAGACGGATATCCTTTATATTTTTTACATGGAAACCTGCACAAGCACAATTGTCATACTCTGGTATCTCTACTATTCTTACAAGTCCCTCTTTTATCTTATCACTTAATGGTTTTCTAAGATTTATCTCTTTTGCCTCTGGGATAGTTACATTTTTTTCTAAGACTTCAATACCTAATTTTATAACCTCGTTTGTCTTAGCAAGTAACTCCTCTAAAGTCTCAGAAGATATTTTATCGCTATCTAAATCAACTGTTGTGAAATCCTCAGCCATTCTGAATCCAACATTGTTTAAATTAAAATATTTTTTAGCAATCCCTGATAAAAGATGTTCTGCAGTGTGTTGTACAGCTATATCCTCTCTTCTTTTAAAATCTATTGTATAATCATATTCCTCTAGATTAAGCTCTCTATCTATTACTATTTCCTCAGCTAAAACCTCTAAAACTGTAGCTTCTCCTATTGCTCCTCTATCTCCTAACTGTCCGCCCTTACCGTCAGTATAAAATTTTATAGGATTTTCATCTAAATATTCTACAGTTATATTATAATTTTCTTTTTCTTTTCTACAATTAGTAACTTTTAATCTCATTTTTCCCTCCCTGCTAAAAAAACGCTATGATATATTATACAACACTTTAGAGTAATTTTAAAGGCTAATTTTTTCAAAAACCTATTGACAACCTTGTGAAAATATTGTATTATATTACTTGTTATAAGAAAGCCTGGATGGTGGAATTGGTAGACGCGGCGGACTCAAAATCCGCTGGTAGCAATACCTTGCGGGTTCGAGTCCCGCTCTAGGCACCATTTTTAGAAAATTATCTCCTAATATAGGAGATTTTTTTATTTTTTGGATATATCCTTTCTAATTTTTTAAAAATCAGAGGAAATATCGTACTAATGAAGAAAAATAGATAAAATCAATAGGAAACTTTAAAAAGCATTTTTAAATTATGTGATATAACGCTTTCAAAAATAAATCAAAAAGGAGAATCTGCATAATGTAAATTCTCCCAATTTTTAATTAATTTTTTGTACCTATATAGTTGAAAGTTACTAATTTTCAATTATATATTTAATGTTTTTTATTATTCAAAAGCTTTTTCTCTTACTTTTTCCACTTCTTCAGGATATTTTACCATCTCTTCACCAAGTCTTCTATTTCCTGTCTTAGTTACTAAGAAATCTCCCTCATATCTCATTCCACCAAAGCCTATGTATTTTTCAAGCTCATCATAATTTATATATTCTACAAATTTTTCTTCAATTTTCCATTGTTTGATTAGTTCTGGTATAAAATATATTCCCGGCTCAACAGTAAAGATAAAATCTTCCTCTAACTCTCTTCCAAGTCTTAAAGATGCTAAACCGAATTGTTCACTTTTAAATTGTCCATTATAACCAACTATAACTTCTCCGATATTTTCCATATCGTGAACATCTAACCCCATCATATGTCCTAGACCATGTGGCATAAATAAAGCATGAACACCTTTAGAAACTATCTCTTCTACATCACCTTTTAAAATATTTTTTTCCATTAATCCTTTAGTTAATACCTTACAAACTTCTAAATGAACCTCTTTATAAGTTATTCCCGGTTTTATAAGTTCGCTAGCTCTGTCAAACATAGATATTAAAAGGTTATACATCTCTTTTTGTTCAGGAGTAAATTTTCCAGAAACTGGCATTGTAGTAGTCATATCCCCACAATATCCATTTTCAAGTTTTGCTCCAGCATCAATTAATAATAAATCCCCCTCTTTTAAAATATTGTTGTGGTTGTGGTTATGAAGTATTTGCCCATTGATTGTGCAAATAGTATGGAATGATGTGCCACAGTTGTAGCTTTTAGCAACTTTTTCTATCTCAGCCACCACTTCATATTCTTTCATTCCCGGTTTTGCCACTTCCATAGCTTTAAGATGCATCTCTCTTGTAATATTTACAGCTTTTTCTATCTCTTGAACCTCTTCAGGAGTTTTAAAGTTTCTTTGTTCTGCCACAGCATAACCTAAAGCATCTGAAGAATATCTGTTGACTTCACTTGGTTTTATTCCAAACCACTCAGATAGTTTTAAAATATTTTCTGGTAAATATTGATTTATGTAGTGAACTCTTCTACCAGCATTTCTGGCATCTCTTAAATAGTTCCCTAACTCTTCATAAGGGAAAACATTGTCTACTCCAACTAATTTACATTGGTCAGCCAAAGTTATTTGTGGTCCTCCCCAAATTATATCATCTATTGTAAGCTCATTTCCAAAAATTATCTCTTGTTCTTTATCTATATCTATTATTCCCATAAGATTTTCTTTGTTCAAACCAAAGTAATAAAGGAATGTTGAGTCTTGCACAAAAGGAAAAGCATTGTCAAGATAACTTGTTGGAGAAAGGCTATTCCCACAAATCAAAATAACTCCTTTTTCAAATTGATTTTTTAGTGCTAATCTTCTTTTCTCATAAGTTCTTCTTGAAAACATATATATCCCCCTCGTTGTAAAAAAATAGTTTTATATAATTATAATATGTTTTTTTAGAAAAATCAACTTTTTATAACTCCTTTAAAAATTTTATTCATTGATAAATAAAGAAAAACTCATTTTTTTAATAAAAATTATTGACAGTTTTTATAAAATATGATATTATTATTCTTGTCTTGAGGAAGTAGAAAATAAAACCTACTAAACTTAAGAATGCCTGGATGGCGGAACAGGTAGACGCACAGGACTTAAAATCCTGTGGTATCTTGATACCGTGCCGGTTCGATTCCGGCTCTAGGCACCACAGATTACCATACTTTTTAAAAGTATTAACATAGAAAAAACTCCTAATATTTTTAGGAGCTTTTTTATTTTATAAATATTTTTATTTCTAATGGTTTTGTATTTATTAATTCTATGTGATGAATGAGTAATCTAAACATATATTTTAAATCTTCCATATCTCTCTCATCTTTATTTTTTAAAACTTCTTTTAAAATTTCTAAATTTTCTAGTTGTTCATCAGAACTTACTATTTCATCTTTTAAAGTTTTTTCTAAAATTCTTTTTTCAGATTTTATATTATTGATTTTTATTACTAATTCTTGCATTTCTTCGTCTAGTTCTTTTTCAGATATATGCCCTTTTCTAAACATATACCTTATTCTTTCTTGCTCTTTCTCATAACTATCTAAAAAAGTTTCAAGATTTTTTATTTTAACTTTGTAACTACTTTTGCTGACTTCTACACTATTTAATTCTTTTAGTTCTGCCATTTCAAATAGTTCTTTTTCAATCTTAGGCTCTAATCTCATCTTGCTAATAGATTTTCCACAAACATTACATCTATAATCAACTCTACCGTTTTCTTTTGTATGAGCATACATTTTACCACCACAAGGACATCTAACTATCCCAGTAAACATTAATGTTGATTTTCCTGCCGTCTTTTTTCTTCTAACTTCTATTGTAGAATTAGCTTGATTAAATGTTTCCTCATCTATTATAGGCTCGTGGCTACCTTTGAAATATTTGTAATCCTTATTAACTTTAATTTCTCCAGTATTAATATTATTTTCTTTTTTACCATATCTTAAATACCCAAGATAAAATTTATTCTGTAAAATCCATTTTATAGTTGATGGATTTTTACCAAATAACTCTCCAGTTTCTTTTAAGCTCCTACAAGCTATATAATAATCAAATATAGCTCTCACTTCATTAGCTTTCGTTTCATCTATTAATATTATTTTATTATCCTCTTTATCTTTTTTATAACCTAGTGGGAGCTTTCCACCTTGCCATATTCCCTCTTTTGCTCTAGCCCATTTATTAGATTTTACCCTAACCGATATTTGCTTTCTCTCGTACTCTCCAAGACTTGATTGTATCTGAAAGAATAACATTCCAGTAGGAGTATTTGTATTTAATTCAGGCTGTGAGATACTTATAAAATGTATATCATTCTTTTGTAGCTCCAATACGAAATTCAACATCGTTAATGTAATTCTTGATATTCTCGAACTTTCCCACACAACTAAAATATCAAACTCTCTATTTTTTATTTTTTCTTGGAGTTCTAAAAAACCTTTTCTGTCGTCGTTTCCTCCGCTCTCAACATCTTGTATTATATCAATTAAATCATACCCTTGAAGTTGACAGAAGTCCTGACATTTCTTTATTTGAAATTCCAAACTTCTGCCCTCCTCTTGTGTAATTGTTGATACTCTACAATATGCTATTGTTCTATTTTTCTTCGCTGACAATAACATTTTCTCTCTCCTTTTGATTTTGTCTTATCTTATAAATAATATTTACTATCTCAACTTTATTAATCATTGTCAACCCCCTTTTCTAAATCTTTTTTTAGAATAATATTTATAGTTTTTATTGTTCTTTCACTTATTTTATCCAAGTTTTCAGATAATAGTATTATCAGTTTTCTCTTATTTAACGAATCTATATTTTTTAAATCTATTAATATGCTAGAACTATTTAATTTTGTTATTGCCTTATATATTTCTTGCATTTCCTCAGAGATATTATATTCAGTAAATAATCTATTTAATGTGGTCTCTGAAAAATTTCTACGACCTGTTTCTACTCTATATAAGAAGTTTTTAGTTATACCTAATTTATTTGCCATTTCAATTTTGCTATGCTTATGTCTTTTCCTAAGACTTATTAGCAAGTATTTTATATCTACCATAAAACACCTCTACACAATATGTTTTCTTTTTTTATAAATTTTAATATTATTCATTAGTTTATCTTTTTTATTATCAAAAGCTACTTTTTCAACGAAGTTTTTGTATTCCTCAAAAGTTTCAAATTCGCTTGTAACTATTATTTCGTTTTCTATGAATTTTTCGTATTTGCTAAAAAGATTCTTTAAAGTATTAATATCCTTTTCAAGACCATATTTTTTTATTGTAGGCTCCAGTTGTTCTAAATACTTGATAGAATACATCACTATACAAAAGGTACTTAAAAAATCTTTAGGAAGTGTATTCTCCTCAATTTCTGCATTTACTGAATTTTTAGGTCTTTTACAATTCTTAGGCATTCTCTCTGTTGAATCTGCAATAGCTCTATAAGTTGCACTTGCTATTGTATCAACTTTCTTTAAATCACTGCTATTGACTTTGTACCCATAAAAATTTTTTCTTAATTTTTCACATATATTGTATGCTCTTTTTAAAACTAAATTTCTGTAATAGATATTTAAAAACCCCCCCATTTTTATTTCTTCTTCCCAAATATCTATATGGGTTTTAAGGGATTTGTTAATAATTCCAACAGCTGTTTGAAGTTTTATGAAATATCTACTTTCAGAAACTTTAACCATTATAAGATTTTTTGTTTCCTCTTGTTGACTTTTTACCATACCGTTTAACATATTTATATATTCATTTAACCTCTACTCCTTATCTTTAATGCTATAATTCTTTTAGATTTCATAATTTTAAAACTTTTGCTGTTTATTTTATCTATAAACTTTCTT
This sequence comes from Fusobacterium perfoetens, assembly GCF_021531475.1. Classification (NCBI taxonomy): domain Bacteria; kingdom Fusobacteriati; phylum Fusobacteriota; class Fusobacteriia; order Fusobacteriales; family Fusobacteriaceae; genus Fusobacterium; species Fusobacterium perfoetens. The sequence goes on from NZ_JADYTX010000003.1 coordinate 9,354, forward strand.
GCACTCTCTAAATCATCAAAAATCTCTAACAACTTTCTGTCTATTCTATCAACTACTGCAAATCTAAACATAGGCTACCTCCTATATTTTAATTATTTTTTTGTAAGTTCTATTTTAAATAACTTTCCTTTTGCTGTTAACCATACTTTTTTATCGAGGTTAATTTTGACTGATTTAAAATTTCCTACTGGAACAATACCAATTCCATTTTTTATAACTGATTTAAAAATTTTATATTTCAAAATACCTCTTCTTTTTTTTAAAGGCAAATATTTGTAATATAATTTACTCTTTCTCATTTCTTCTCCTTTTGAACTAGTCGGAAATACCGACCAGTTCGTTATAAAATTCTTATCATTAATTCAGATACAAATGCTCCAAGTATAAAAGACAAGCATATACAAACTAGAAATAATAAAGGTATTAGATATTTATACATCTTCTCTTATTTCCTTTCTAAAAATTTCTTCACTCCAACATAAAATATTTTTAGAGTTCTTAGAGAATTTTCTTCTTAAAAGGTCCATTTCTTCAAGATTATCTCTAGAAATAGTCGCCCATATATCTAGCCATATTAAATCAAATTTTTCATCAGTGTTGAAATCGCAAATATCTTCGTTTATTATTTGTATTTTTTCATCTTGATAATATTTTCCAACAAGTTCAATTACTTCTTGGCTATTTTCAATTACTGTTATTTTTTTTACTTCTTTTTTATCCTTGATAGCAGTTAGAAACATTCCAAGTCCTAACCCTGCTACAAGTACATTTCCTTTAGCTTTTTTTATTGCTTGTTGATGAGTTGCTACCTCCATTAAGGTATTGGACATCCATATATCTCCATTCTCTTTTAAAACTTTAAATGTTCCTGCTTCAACTACTTGTTCAGGTCTTTTATTTATCTTACAACTAAGATTGTGTAATTCGGCATCAAAAGGGGAAATTATTAATGTTTCTACTGAAAAATCTCCTATTTTTTCATCTTTGATAAAGTCTAAATTTATTTGCATTGCTCTCCCTCCACCCACTCTGCTATATCTTCTAAAAAATAACTTTTATTTCCACATTTTTTACAAAAATGATGCAACAATTCCTTATTTACTATTTTTGTTTTTTGGTCTATTATTTTTCTATTTTTATCTAATGTTAAAATAGAGATAGCTTTTGTTTCTATTTTAGATTTAATTTCTACCCCACAATCTTTACATCTCCACATTTTTATATCTCCTTAAAACTATTTTTATCTTTAATTTCTTTATATAGAAAATTAAGAATATTTCTATCAACAGATTTTTTAAAACTATAACGATTAATAGAGTATTTCATATTATTTATAAACTTTATTTCTTTAAGTAATATTTTTTTAAATAGCTCTATATCATATTTGTCAAAGTTATTAATTATTTCTAGTTGATTAGCTTTAAATTTTTGGTCCGACATACAACTATGTAAAAGAGATATATCAGAACCTATTCTATATCTAACTTGTATTCCGAATCCTTTTCCTCTGTAATCAAACCCATATACTTTAAATATAAGTATATTTCTATCGATTACTTTTCTTAATTTTATTCTTTTCATAAATTACTTTTATTATTCCTCTTTAGATTGTCTAAACACTTTTTCATAAGCTTTGAAAAATTGTTCTTTAGTTATTTTTTTATTCTTTATATTTTCTTTAAATTTTTCTATACTATCTCTTGTAAAATATTCACAAGATGGTTTTTCAAATAGTTTTACACAAGTTATATTTATTTCTTGTTCTTCGTGATCCCAGTGTAAAGAAAAATTTTCTTCTCCACATTCAAATTTTATTACTTCTAATTTTTTTAATTCTTTTTCTAAATTAAAAGGTTTTTCAGGGATATTGAATTTTATCTCGTCCCAAAATAAAAAAGGGTTAATATCTGTTAAATTATATTTTCCGTCTAAATCAAATCTATGTTCTCTATTGTAATTATCAAAAGTTACTTGAATAGGATTTTCATAACAGAACTCAGCCTTTAAAATTTTTCTTAGTTCTTCAGGCTCGTATCCTAAAACATCTGAATAATCTCTACATAATGCAAAAATCATTTTCATTTGGTCGAGGGATAGTCTTTGCACTGGAGTTACCTCCCAATTTGCAACCTTCAGAACTTTGAAAAAGTTATTTACCTTTTCTTGTGTTATTGTGTTTTTATGAGAGGGTACAAGCACCCTAACATTGTTATTTTCTTTATCTATGTCTATTATGTACTGCATTTATACCCTCCATAAAATTATTTGTTTAATCTTTTTTTGATTTCCTTATATTCTTCTTTTGCTAATTCACTAGGTTTTTTATGATATTCTCTTTCGCAATATTCATCTAAATTAACATCTAATATATCTGCACATTCCATTAAATCTTGTAGTTCATTTTTAGAGATTTTATTTTTCGATACTACCAAATGGTCGTGTACTTTTTTTAATACCACAAGGTCAAGATTGCCTATATTTTTTACTCCATAATATTTCATTATTTCTGACATTTTTTGTGAACTTGCTATTTTAGAAATTGCTTTGCAAATATCATCTTTTTCTTTAGATTTTAACTTAGTTTCTATTTCTTCCAGTTGCTCAACAGATAATAACCCAAGTTCATTTAATCTATATTTTTCTTCGTATTCCTCTCTATTTTTATCATCTATCATATTATTGATAGAATCTATAAATTGTCTTTTCTTTGCTCTTAATGTTTCTTCATAAGTTGAAACTTCTGCTCCATCTATTCCAATTCCTAAAAATCCTAATGCTCTACCAACTGCTGATGTCTCACAATTTTCAATATGAGATGTTTTATTAACCATAGACGACTTATTGTCCTTTTCTTCCATAGCCGTTCCCTCTGATTTAATAACTCCATTGCCATCTCTTATTATAGCTTTAGCAACAGCTCTAGTATCTGTAACTTCTATCCAGTTTATTTCTATTCCGTAATCTTTGTACTGCTCTGTATTACGGAAATACTTAATTCTTTCAGCAACTGTTACATATTTTTTTCCCTTGATGTCAACTGTTTTTAGTTCCATTAATTTTCTTCCTCCTCTATCTTTTTAAAATTTTCATTGTGATACCAACCAGTTATTGTTCCGTACTGCATACCACAACTGCAAATATATATTTCTTCCTCTTCTTCATCAGTGTACCAATACCCAGTATTTCGCATTTTTTCTCCACATAAGCTACATTTCATTTTCTAGCTCCTTTTCCAAGCTTTCTATTTCTATTTTATAATCATCAAAGAACTCATTTACAACATCTTGGATAGTTCTTCCATAACTACATTTATTATCATCTAAGTAAATTGAATAACCACTGTCACAGAAGTTTATAAAACTCAAATCTTTTTTATTGAAGATTTTACACAATCTTTTTATTTTCTCGTCGATAGAGTTGTACTCTACAAGCTCATTGATAGAGCTTGTTAGTAAATTAAATTGTCTATCTATTTGCTTTTTAAATTCCATTTTAACTCCTTTCAATATTCTTTAGATATCTTCTAAACCTTTCTATACTAGATACCTTTTCATTTCCTCTGAAATGAATGTTTTCGAATTTTATTCCGTCGTTAAGTATTACATACCAAGATTCTTTGCTTATTTTTCCTTGTTCTTTTAATTTCACAAGCAAGTTATTTATCTCCAACATTTAATGCAACTCCTTTGAAAATATCATCGCATTTTATTTGCTTTTTATCTAAAAAGTTAGCAAAAGCTAAAACTGTAATTTCAGCTTCTAAGTTAGCTTTTTTTATAAATCTTTTTACTGCTTCCGTCTCTTTAACTCCCATTGTTTCCCTCGCCTTTAAAATAATTTTTTTGTTTATATTCTTTCTTAAATTTCTTTTCGAGTTCTTCTACTGAATAATCAGCCCTAAAGTTTCTTCTTGCTTTTCTATCCCATTCTTTTAAGATTTTCCAAAGACGAGGAAAATCATCGTATAGAGTTCTTAAGGATTTTAAACTTTGTAAAGGGCAACACCAACAAGAAATTCTATCAAACTTTCTATATAATCCATTCCAGTCAAAACCTTTACTGTAACAATATCTAAGAGCCATTTCTTCTGTAATACCCCATTCAGCTAGAGGAAATCTTATATTTTTAAAATTTTTATTTTTCTCTAACCTTTCAGGCTCATCTACTGCTATTCCTATGAACTGAACTACATCATTGCTGTACTTTTGTTTTAAATATCTTCTTAAAACATCTTGCTTAAAAACTCTTGTACACCACCTTGATAGAGGTCCTGCCCAATCATATCCTTTTTGACCTTTATTTTTACCTTTCTTTTTCTCGTACTGAAACATCATATATTCATATGAATGTTCAGCTTTTAGAATTGTTATAGGTCTATTTATATAAGCTTGTACTCTTTTTATATGCTCATACATTTCAGGAAACTCAACAGTAGTATCACAAAATATTATTTCATCTATCTGTATATTTTTTTCAATCATTAATAACAACATTGCTGTACTGTCTTTTTCCCCTGAAAAACTTACTATATTTTTCATTGTTCCTCCTTAAAATCTTGATAAGTCCTCTAACAACTTAGAGGATATATTAAGAACTTAATTAACAATTTAAAGATATTAAAAATCCTATAAGCATAATTACTATTGCCAAGCAAGTTATTTTGATTTCAATATCAATCTCTTTTTTTATTTCTTCCATATCTTTTTTATCTGCTTTCTTCATTGTGTCCCTCCTATATAAACATCTTGAAGATTTTTAAAAATCTTTTACCAAAGTATTTTTCTATAAAACTATACAGCTCTTTATTTCCTATTTCATCATCAATGTTTAAATCCTCAACTATCCAATATAGTAGAGTTCCTATAACTAGTAGCCCTACTGTTATTCCTAACCACCATATACAAAATTCATATCCACTCATAATAACCTCCTATCTAATGTGTTGCATATAATATATGTCACGTTCTTCTTGTTCGTAGTTTGAAATGGATTTTCTAAGTTCTTCTTCTCTCCAGTCCCAAAAATCTTCTTCTGTCCACTTTAAAATTTTTTCTCCTAACTTATCAAATGAAGATTCTTGGAAATCAACATCATCACTTAATGTCCACGTTAACCAATTTTTTCCATCTTCCATTTCTGTTTCAAATGAAAAATTTATTCCAAACTCTTTACGCTCTCTGTTGACATAAAAGAAAAATCCGTCGTAATCGTTATCAGTTACTTTTATAACTCCATCGTCTACCATTTTTTGTAAACTTAGTAATGCTAGTTCAAATTTATTTTCCATTATTTTCACCTCTTACTCTTTCTTTAAATCTTTTAAACTCTTTAAAATTTAAAGACTTTTTAAATTTGTTTAGCTTGCTTACTGTCTTAGCTTTATGAGGTTTTATTAAGTTTCTTATAAAAAAACCTCTTAAATAATTTCTATAAATATTGTTACTTTCTTTACCAATATATCTATTGAAATTATCTATTATTTCAAAAACGTGTTTTATAAATTTTTCTTTTTCTCTTACTTTTTTTATCTTTACCATTTTCTACCTCTTTAAAACCAACCATATTCCTTAACTGTTGTGCTGTCTATTAGCTTTCCCTCTAGTGTATAAGTTAATCTGTTTAGCACTCCTTGAATATTAAATGCGTCTTTCTCTGCTAGTTTTCTATCGTCGTAAACTCTTACTTCGTCGCACATCTCATCTACTACTTGCCATTTGTAAACTTTATCTTCCATTTGTTCCCCCTAAACTATTTCAAATTTTTCTTCGCTTTCAAGTATGAAAGTATCTCCTAAGCAATCCACTATTTCAAGTCCTTTACTATGAAGTCTAAATGTGAAGTCATAACCTACTACTGCTTTAAACACTTGTGTCCAATCACTGTTGTCTTTAAATATTCTTGCTCCGTTTTCTAGTAGTTTTTTTAGTTGTCTTGTATTTTTACCATATTTTTTTATCTTCATCGTTTCCCCTTTCTAGCTTTAATCTTTTAATATGTCCCCTAATCTCTTAGGGGCTGTATCAAAAGGTTAAAATCCAAATGCTCTTTCTGTGATTGTTTCTACTGTATCATCTACTGATTTAATGTTTTTCCATATTGTTTCAGCTTCTTCTACTGAGCTTATGTAATCTATTAATTCGGAAGCTCTATCAAATATTTCTTTTGTTTTTACTTTCATTTCTGCTACCCTATATCCGTTCCCTCTAAGGTTTCTAATGAAAGCTGTTTTGCTTTTTGCTTCCTGCTCTATTACTCTGTATTATCCATATTCGTTTTTTGCTAATGCTTTATATACTGCCATTGTCTTTCCTCCTGAAATCAGTTGATATTTGTCAACTTTATTTATAAAAAAAATATAACTTTTTATCTTTGTGAATTTATTATATAACTTTTGTTGATATTTGTCAACTGTTTTTTTGAAAAATATTGATATTTATCAACAAATACATTATTATATATATATAAAATATTAAATAAAAAAGGAGGATATATGGATAAAAAAAATTTTGAAGTTACAGATGAACAAGCATTTGAATTAGGAAAACTTTTAAAAGAAAGACGTGAAGAATTAAATTACAGCACCAATCACATAGAAATACATACTGGAATAGATAAGGCTGATTTATCAAGAATAGAAAATGGCAAAAAAAAGAAAATAAACCCCATATACCTCAAAGAATTAGCAAGAATTTTAAAACTAAATCAAATTGAATTATTTAATAAGATAGGGTATATTGATGATAAATATCTTCCTAAAAATGAAATAGTTGAAACTGATTTTATAACAATTCCTGTTTACAGTAGTGTTTCAGCAGGATTTGGTTGTGAAGTTTGTTCAGAGCCTATTGATTATTTACCATACCCTAAAACTAGCGGAGAGATTATAGCTATTAAAGTTAGTGGAGATAGTATGGAAGATACAATCCCTGACGGAGCTATAATAGTTGTAAAAAAAGATGTTATGGTTGAAGTTGGAGAAATAGGAGTATTCTTAACTAATGGAATAGACTATAAAGAGGGTTTTGTAAAAAGACTTAGACATAAAAATGGAACTTATGTTCTTGAAAGTGATAATAAAAAATACCCAGACATAGAAATAAAAACATCAGATATAGTAGCTTGTGGAAAAGTTATAAAAATAATGAATGATACAAATAAAAAAATAAAAGACCCACTATATGAATATATTGATATGCTTAGCGAGGAACAAAGAAAAATTATAGAGCCTATGCTAAAAGGATTAGTTAATAAAAAATAACTATATAGAAAAGGAGAGGTAATTAATTATGAAAAAAATTTTAGCTGTTTTATGTATCTGCATGAATTGCATTTCTTATGCAAATATTTATTTAAATAAGATATCTAACGATTTAGGATATCCTATTTACTTTTTCAAGACAGATGGCTATGACAAAAACAAAGATTTTGAAAGTTTTTTTAAGGAATGTAAAAAAATAAAAGTAGAAAAAGGGTATAGTGAGGTTAGTTTTGTTATTGAAGGAGAAATAGGAAACTTAGACAGAATAGATATAAGAGGTAACAATTATATTTTAGTAGATAGAGAAAAAGGATTTATAACTAGCTATACAGAAGAAGAGTTTTTAAATAAAAGAATAATTGGAAAGAATAATCAAAGAAATGATATTAAATTAAATTATAATATAAAAGAGGAAAAAATAGCAGGTTTAAGAAAATTAACTTTAAGAATTAAATTAAATAGAGAAGCTAGTCAAGATGAAATGGAAAAAATAGCTAAAGAAATTTATAAATCAGAGTTAAAATACAAAAAAAGTTATAGAATTGAAAGCACAAAAACTAATGTTCGTTACGAAGAATTTATTTTATTTTTTTATTTAAGTAATCAAGATATTTATTCTCAAAGTTTTGGAAAAGTGATATTAGATAAAAAAGGAAAAATTATATAAAATATTTTAAAATTATTATTATGATAATAGGTACCTAAATAGGTGCCTATATTATTTTTCAAAACAGTTGACATTCATCAACTGTTAGTGTATAATATTTATAGAGGTGAAACGAAATGACATTCCAAGATTTAAAAATAGAGTTAATAAAAAGAAAATGTAAATTCATCAAACTTGTCAAGCTAGATGGTAGAAGTTATCAGTATTTACATAGAGAATGTAGCAACAACAATAAAAAAGTAATTGAAACTCTTTTTAAAATTTTAGAGAAACTTTAATTTTTTTGTTTATTAAGTTGACATACATCAACTTGATAAGCGAAAAATGAATGTATTTTAAAAATGATATAGACCTTGTCGTACCTCTCAATGATGTAGCCAATGATAAGGTCGCTTTATAAAAATATAACTTACTTAAAGGAGCAGTAAATGGAAAACAAAAGTGTATTTGAATATAAAGTTACTAAAATAAATGATGGGTATTCAGCTATAACGATTACTCATCAAGATGAAAAAGTATTCGTAAGAGGTATGTTTACAGACATTGAATTAAATATTTTTTCTAGGTCTAATCCTGCTTTAGGGGTTAATGGTTACTGTATTAAAGGATATTGCAAACACTTAGATTTAATGCCTATCGTTGCTGAAAACTGTGTTATTAAGAGCATTGTTAAGAGTTTTGAAGCGTTAAAAGAAAAATATAACAGAAAAAACAAACTAGATGATTTTATAAAAAAGAATATTGCTATAAGAAAATTTAGAAAATTTGAAAAAAACTGTTATTTAGAATATTTTGGAGATGGAAGATGGGGATATGAAATAAGTTTTTTCAAACCTAAAAAAAATAGAGTTTGCATTGATTATGAAAAAGCTGAAAATTTAGTAAAAGTTTTAAATGATGATAAAGTAACTCTATATGATTTTGACTTAGCGATTACTAAACTTGGATTTTCTTATATAGGGTTAATACCTTATTAAAAAATAGCAACGATATTAAATATCATTGCTATAAATCAATATTTATTTTTTAAACAATGAGAGAAAATCAATTATAAGAGTTCCTAAAGAAGTAAATACATTAAATATTATTTTTAGAACATTAAAAATTTTTTTAAAAAAAGAATTATCTTTTAAGAAGTTTTCTCCTTTTTCAGTGAGTTCTAAGGAATAAAAATGTAATTTGCCACCACCTTGGTCAAATTCAATAATATTAACTCCTTGGATAAAATTTTCTTGATAAAGGTATTTAAGAATCTTAACTAATTTTTGATTATCTAAATTTTCGATATTTTCAATAAATAACTTTTCAGTAAATTCTTTAGGATTTTTAGAATTTAGATTTTCTTTTATAAATTTTAAAAGTTCGATGATAATTTTTTTATCATACATTACAAATCACCCCCTTTTATTTTATTTTTTATCTCGCAAATACATTATAAAACTTTAAGGGGTGGTTTTCAAGGAGGGTTAAACCTAATGGCAAGGTAGCTGTTTGCTAAACAGTGAGTAGGCGTAAGCCGTGTGAGTTCAAATCTCATATCCTCCTCCATATGTGAATGTAGCTCAATTAGGGAGAGCATATACCTCGGAAGTATAGGTTGTAAGTTCAAATCTTACCATTCACTTCACTAGAACAACAGAACATTGGAAATCCCATATTATATCTCCGAGTTTAAGGAGTTCTCATTAAAAACTCCTAACATATGAGAATGTGTCTGAGGTAGCAGTGGTGGTGGGATTCTTAGTTGAAACCACTATATCATAAGCAAGTTCGATTCTTGCCGTTCTCTCATAATCTTTCCTAAATATTAAGGCTAAGGGAGTGCCTAAAACTCCCAACTGTCAACCGTTAGTTGACAGTTCAGCATATTACCGACGCCAGCAAAATGGTTAGGTGTGGTTAGCTAATGGTTATGTAAGGGAACGATTATTTTTTTATAAAGTTATTAAATATAATAAATTATAAAAAATAAAGAATAACTCAGGAAACGATTTAGGAACGATTAATTTATTAAATTGAATAATCTGAAAAATATAAAAAAAGGGAGGGGAATCTCCTAATAAAAAAGTCTCAAAAGTTCAGATTATTCTATTGAGTAAATTAAAAATTTTATATTTTAGTTGTACTCATCAAGATTATTTGCACTAGACTTAATAGTCTTGGTGGGTACGAATAAACTATAAAAAAACAGGGGTCTAGTGCAATAGCTCCTGGCAAGGAGGAGTAATGAAAAAAGAGAATTATATATTAATTCAAGGATTTATGGTTACAGACTTAAATTTAAAAGGAAACGAACTTTTAGCGTATGCAATTATCTATGGATTTTCTCAAGAAGAGGGACAAACATTCAGAGGGAGTTTAAGTTATCTTGAGAAATGGCTAAACGCAAGCAAACAAACAGTTATAAACACTCTTAAAAGTTTAGTAGAAAAAGGACTTATTAAGAAAACCGAAAAAGTAATAAACAATATAAAATTTTGTGAATATTCTTGTAATATTGAAGAAATTGATAAGATGTCAAAAAATTTGACTACTAGTCAAAAAGACAATGAAAAAGTAGTCAAAAAATTTGATAAGGGTAGTCAAAAAAATAGACATAATAATATAAATAATAATATAAATAATAAGATAGATGATAATAATATATATACTATGCCTGAAGAAAATTTAATTGATGAAGAACTAGACGTTTCATCAATCGATTTTAAAAATAATTTTTTGGAATATAAAGAATTAGTATCTAAAGCAACAGGTATGGGAATGAATATTGTTGATAATCTTATGGCTAATATAATTCACACTCTTAAATCACAGTATGATATTAAGTTCCTCATTCAGAAAATTAAAGAGAGTGATTTTTTAATGGGGAAATTAGAAACTAAACCAAGTACAGCTAATTTCTCTAAAAAAGTTATGCTAGATAGGATAATGGCTGATGAGTATAAGAATAAAATTAGTTCTAAACCACAAGAAATAAAATCTCCTGCTACAAGAATAATCGGAGATATAAATCCTTGGGAGGTTGAGGACTAATGAATAAAATGGCTCATATGTTAGATAAAATTATTGTTTTAAAACTTGCTACTAATCCTGAAATGATTGAAAAGGACTTTATAACAGAATTATACAAGACAAAAGATGTGTTCAATCCTTGGTATAAAGAGGGTATCACTAAGATATACCAAGCACTAGAAAAAAATATTATAGTCAAGGTTGAAGAGAGTTTTGATGAGAAATATTTATGGGAAGTTTTAAAAGATGAGGAAGTTACAAGAAACTCATATTATTACAGCTCAAAAGATAGTATTCTACAAGATGTCAAAAGGGAATATGTAAAGGCACAAGCTAAATACATAAGCACAAATGATGATACTGAGGATATTATTCAAAAACTTGATAATATGAAAAGCGTATTTGAAAAAACTCAATCAATAAAAGTTGTTGATATAGGAAAAATGGTTAATAAATTCTTTGAGAATATAGACAAGAAATTATTAAACAACAGTGTAAAAACTAGAAATTGGTTGAGATATAACAAAGCTATAAATATGACTGGTGGAGATTTAATTGTGATAGCAGGAAGACCAGGAATGGGAAAAACAGCCTTTGCTTTGAGTTATATGCTAGAACTAGCAAAAAACAAAAGCAAAGGGATATTCTTTTCACTAGAAATGTCAGAGGGACAGTTAATGGAGAGAATAATATCTCAAATGTCCAATGTATTAATGATTAAATTTATGAATAAAGAGGGTTGGGAATCTATCACAAAAGAAGAACATAACAGAATTACAAATGCTTGTGAGGAGATAAAAAAAGAATACTCTCCGTATATTGATATTATCAGTGGAAACTTCTCAACGACCGATATTTACAATGTGGTTGAAGATAAAAAGCCTGATTATATTATGATTGACTATTTGCAAATATTAAAAAGTGCAGATAGAACAGCTGACAGAATAAGAGAGATAACTAACATTTCAATAGAGTTAAAAAGAATAGCAATGAAATTTGACATTCCAGTAATTGCACTATCTCAATTATCAAGAGCAGTAGAGCAAAGAGCTAATAGAAGACCTATGCTATCGGATTTAAGAGAATCAGGTCAAATAGAGCAAGATTCAAGTATTGTATTAATGCTTTATAGAGATGAATACTACAACGAGGGTACAGAGGCTAAAGGAGAAATAGAAGTTGCAATATCTAAAAATAGAAATGGAATGTTAGGAACTATATTATTTAAGTTTCGAAAAGGAGTACAGAGAGTATATGAAAGCTATTAAGGAACTTCTTGAACAAAAGAAAAAACTAGCTAATAAACCTACAATAATTCTACTTGATAGACTTAAGCTAAGAAAATTAAAACGGAGTTTCAGAAAATGAAAAAAATAGTTAGAGTTGATATTTTTAGAGGCATATTTTCTAAAACTCCAGTAGATACAATGTACCAAATAGTTAAAGGAGAGGGTAAAACAATGAATGAATATTGTGCAAATGATAAATGTAGACATAAATATAAATGTCCAATTTATCATTATGTAAATGAAAAAGTAACTAACGAATTCTACTTAAAAAAATACAATCCTGAGGATTGTAAATATAATACGGAGGGAAAAAATGGGAACTAGCAATAGAAGAGATACTTTAAGATGGCTTGTATCAGAGTTAAAAACTAGATTTGGAGTAACGATTAACACTGGAAAATTAAATAGCAATGATGATTGTATAGAAGCTCTTTATAAGATTTACTATGAAGTAGTTAATAAAGAACAACTGAAAAAAATCGAAGAATTAGACAGTAAGATAAAACAGTTGGAAAAAGATTTACACAGTCGTGAATTAGAAATCAATAAGAAAAGCAACAAATTGAAAGATTATCAAAAAGAAAACGAAGAACTAAATAAGAAAAACTCAATCATAACGAAAGATGATTTTATACATAAAAAAGCTATTGAGGAGTTTAAAAAAGAAATAGTTTCCCAAAAGGACACCATAAACAATTTACAAAATAAAATAATAAATCAAAAAGACGAAAAAATTCTTTTGAAAGATGAGATTTTAGAACTTAAAAATAAATTATGCAAATCTGATTGCTTAATAAAAAATTTAAAAGACGATAATAGTAAACTTGAAACTTGTTCAAATAGATTAGAAAAGTCAAAAGAAAAGCTAGAAGATAAAATCCACGAGTTAGAGATGAAACTAGAAAATAAACGTTCTTGGTTTGAGAGAACATTAGAAAAAGTATTTTGGTAGGTGGAGAGTAAATGTTAAATGAAGATTCTAAGAAAATTTTAGTTACTATGTCAGAAATGATATTTTACCAAGAAAAAGAAATTAGCGAGTTAAAGTTTTATAAAGAAAATTTAATAGCTCACCTAAACCAAAAGAAAGAATTGTTAGAAGAGAAAAACAACGAATTAAAAAGACGTGTATTAGAAACAAATTCTCTAAATGAAAAAATAAAAACTCTAGAAGAAGAATTACAACAAAAAGATAATTCCTCTAAACTTAGAAAAGAGTTGAAAGAGAAAGATAATGTAAACAGTCCAAATCACTATAAACTAGAGGGACTGGATATAGAAAGTATTGATGTTATATTTGCAGTTGTTAGAGGTATAAAGAATGGTGTAATAGCTGATTGTGTAGGTAATATTCTTAAATATGTAATGAGAGCTGAGAAGAAAAATGGTTTAGAGGACTATAAGAAAGCTAGAAAATATTTAGATTGGTGTATAGAGGAGAAAGGGAAAGAAAATAAAAATGAGTAGTGATTTAAAAGATTTATTAATATTCACATTATTAGGAATAGGAATATCAATCATAGGGATTGTATTTGAGCATTTAGCTGATAAATTAAGAAAAAAAATAACTAAAAAGGAGAAATAATGGAGAAAAAGCCTAAAAGTTTTCAAGAATTATTAAACTTGCAAGCGTTATTAGATGAAACAATAGATAGACCAAGAGAGAATGGATTTAAACCAAGGCACCGAACATACGAAGATATAAAAATGTCTATAATAGCAGAGGTAATAGAATTCAATGAGGAAACAAAATTCTCACATAAAACTTGGAAAGAAAAAGAATTTAATGAGGAAAATTTAAAAGAAGAATCTATTGATATATTATTTTTCTTTTTACAATTCGTAAACAAAAGTATAAGAGATAACTCTATCTTAGATTTGAGATTTTTTATAAACAACTGGGATACTTTATTCAAAGATAAAAGCAGGATAGATTATTCAGATGGATTGGAGCTTGGAATAATAAGAAATGTATCTCGTGATGATATTTGGAGAGCCTTTGTATACTTAATTGATTTATATAGAGCTTATTCTATAAGTCAAGATGAAGTATATTCTATTTATTACAGAAAATGGCAAAAGAATATGGAGAGAATAAAAAAGGACTGGACTTTAAAAGGAGTTGAAAAATAATGATAGATTATATTATAGGTGGACTTATTATATCAATAGGAATTTATGTTTTTTATAGGCATTGCAAAAAAAATATAAAAATAAAGAGTTTAGAAAAGGAAATATTATGGGGATATCCTAAAACTTGTGAAAATTGTAAATACTTTGAAAAAGATTTTTTACAAGATAACGGAACTTGTGAAGATGGAACTTATAGAGAATGCAACAATCGGTGCGAACTGTTTAAATTTAACAGTATGATATATTACAAAGCTAAAAAACAAGCTAAATTTAGATATGAAGTAAAAAGGGAAAGAAAATAGGGTTAATAGTTTTTAATACACAAGACAGCGAATATATTATCAAATTAGAAATAAAAAACAAGGAGAAAGATATGATTAAAAATTATAAAAAAAGAATGCCTAAAATACAAGCTATCAAATTCGAAGATACAGCTAAAAATATTGAAGAGATTAACAATTTTCTAAGTAATTCAGGGATTGAAGAAATAAAAGTTGATTATTCAGACAAAAACAAACCTGTATTAAAATTTAAAATAGATAAGAATACAATCAGAGTTCCAAAGGGAGATTATATAGCTAAAAATAAAGATTATATTTTCTCTTGTAGTAATGAGAATTTTAACAAGAATTACGAGGAAGTGAAGTAATGGGAAAACATTTCGAAAAATTATTAAAAGACAGAGAAGAACTTATTCAAGAAATAAATAGAATACATAATTTCTTGACTAAACAAGCAGGAGTTCCAATTCATTTCAGAGAGATAGACACGGA
The DNA here is from genome assembly GCF_021531475.1 of Fusobacterium perfoetens. Classification (NCBI taxonomy): domain Bacteria; kingdom Fusobacteriati; phylum Fusobacteriota; class Fusobacteriia; order Fusobacteriales; family Fusobacteriaceae; genus Fusobacterium; species Fusobacterium perfoetens. The sequence goes on from NZ_JADYTX010000003.1 coordinate 24,486, forward strand.
ACAATTTACATTAATGTCAAAAGAATTAGAATTAAGAGTAAAACTACTTGAAATATTAGATAAAAGAATTGAGTACGATAAGGAGAAAAAGAAAAATGTTGGAAAGTAAAATCCAGTCAGGAATAATTGATTACTTAAATATATTAGAGAAACAAGGAAGATTATTCTTCCACAGAAGTAATAACAACCCAGTATATGACCCAGTAGGAAAGAAATTTAGAAGTCTAGCAAAAGGACAGAAGAAAGGATTTCCTGATATAGTTGTTCTAGCTGATAAAAGATTTATCGGTTTAGAGGTTAAATCTGAAAAAGGTTATCAAACAAAAGAACAAAAGGAAATTGAAAAATCTTTCTTAAAGCAAGGCTTTGAATACTACGTAGTACGTAGTATAGATGATGTTAAAAACGTCCTAGGGAAATATATAGCGAGATAAAACAAAGCGAGGGTATGTTTATATATCCTCGTTAAATTATGGAGGAAAAATGGCTATTAACAGTAGTATAGTTAAACACAATAATAGTATTTTACGTTTAATGATAAAAGAAATTAACGAGGGGATATATAACGATAAATGGATAAAAATCAAAATTGATGAAGATGGATATATATCAGGAATAAAAAAAGAGGAAGATATAAAATATAAAGGATTTACAAAAAGAAAAAAACCTACAAAAAATTATAACTTAAATGATAAAAACTACTAAATTTTTGGTAGTTTTTTTTATTTTTTTCTAAGAAAGTGTTGACTTTTAATACGTTGCATAGTATAATATATGTGTAGCAAGGAGCTATAAAAAATAAGAAAGGAGGTTTAATAATTGAGGGATTTACTAAAAAAACTGGAAAGAATAATAAACTCCCTTCCAGTTTCTCTAAGATTCATAATCTTGGTAATATTAATAAACAATCTAACTTTTATAGTAATGGCATACATCTTAGTTAGATAATATTCCAAGACCTTGGGGAGTAGGTTAACTCCCCACCTCAATTATAACAAATATGAAAAAAGAATACAAGACATTTATAACAATAGTATTTATTATTTGGTTAATAACAGTTATTAGTTTAGTGATTATATTAAAATAAAAGGAGGCATAATGGTAGCTGAGTGTCAGAAAAGAGCAAATAAAAAATGGGCAGAAAAAAATCCTGAAAGAACTAAATACCTTTCAGATAGAAGCAGAGCAAGAAATTTTTTAAAAAAGCAAATTTTAATAGAAGATTTAGAAGAATTTAAAAAATTAATAATAGATAGAGAAAAGGAACTTAAAGGGGAATAAAAAAGTCACTATATTTTTTTATAGAGCGAAATAAAATTTCCACAAAATTATATTATTCTTTTATTATCAATATATTATAGATTTTTATACTAAAGTATGATATAATTATTTCATAAATTTAGAGCTATTTTCTTACAAGTGTATTGTAAGTCAGGCAAAGACAATTGAATATAACCGTTGAAAAAACGTGACTTAATCGGGTAGATTAAAAATTTAAACTGGAAAACAGTTATTTTTAGTCTACCTTTTTTTATTTTTATAACAAAAAATTGGAGGTGTGAAATTTGATAGAAAGAAAATTAAGGGTTGATTATATTTCTGTAAATGACATCAAGGAATATGAAAATAATGCTAAAGAACACCCAGATTGGCAAGTTGAACAAATAGCTAATTCAATCAGAGCTTTTGGATTTAACGACCCTTTGGCACTAGATGAGGACAACCAAATAATTGAAGGGCACGGAAGATATTTGGCAGCAAAAAGAATGGCTATGAAAAAAGTTCCTTGTATATACTTGAAAGGTTTATCAGAAGATGAAAAAAGAGCATACATTATTACTCATAACAAATTAACGATGAACACTGGATTTGATTTAGAGGTGTTAGAGTATGAACTAAACTCTTTAAAAGTACAAAACTTTGATTTAGGTCTAACTGGTTTCACAAATTCAGAACTTGATGATTTATTGGAAAAAAGCAAACAAGAACTTGAAGATTTTGAAACAGAAGAAAAAGATAGACTTGATAACGATTATTCATTAAAAATAGAAGCTCCAATTTATGAGCCTAAAAATGAGAAACCTGAAATCTCTGAAATGGTTGATTATACCAAATACAATCAACTTATCGAGGAGATAGAAAATAGAAAAGATATATCAGAAGAAGAGAAAAAGTTTTTAAAGTTCGCAGCAACAAGGCACATTGTATTCAACTATGAAAAAATAGCAGATTATTATGCTAACTCTGATAAAAATACACAAGAATTAATGGAAAATTCAGCACTTGTAATAATTGATTTTGAAAAAGCTATTGAGAATGGTTTTGTTCAAATGTCTAAAGAGACAATGCAAGAGTTTGGAGCTGATTGTGATGAGTAATGAAATAGATTGGAAAAAAGAAAAGTTCGCTATTTTTATTCTTACTCACGGAAGACCTGACAATGTAGTTACGTATGACACCGTTAGACGACACGGATATACTGGAGAGATATATTTACTCATCGACAATGAGGATAAGATGGCAGACAGCTATTATGACAAATATGGTGATGAAGTAATTATGTTTGACAAACTAGCTATATCTAAAACTTTTGACCAAGCAGATAATTTTGAAGATAGAAGAGCTATTGTTTATGCAAGAAATGCTGTATTTGATGTAGCTGAAAAATTAGGCTTAGACTATTTTATGCAACTTGATGATGATTATACAAGTTTTTCTATAAGAATAGATGAAAATAAAAATTTCACACATAAAAGTGTTAAAAATTTAGATAGACATATAAAAAGTTTATTAGATTTTTATAAAAAGGTCCCTAACTTAAAAGCAATATCTTTCGCACAAGGTGGAGATTTTATTGGTGGAGTTAGTTGTTCTTTATTAAAAAGTAATCTAGCTAAAAGAAAATGTATGAACTCTTTCTTATGTTCGGTCCACAGAAAATTTACTTTCAAAGGTAGAATTAATGAAGATGTTAATACATATACTCACGAAGCTAGTAAGGGTATGTTATTTTTTACATTCCCATTTGTAATGCTTAATCAAAAGGTAACACAAACAAATAATGGTGGAATGACTGACATATACAAAGCTAATGGAACTTATATAAAAAGTTTCTACTCGGTATTGTTCCAACCCTCATCTGTAAAAGTTTCACTAATAAATGGTCCTAGTCAATCAAGAATACATCACAAAATAAAATGGGTCAATACTATTCCTCATATTATAAGTGAGATTTATAAGAAAAGGTGATTAGATGATAAAAGATTTACAAATTGAAATGATTAGTATAGACAAGATAATTCCTTATGAGAATAATGCTAAGTTACACCCAAGGGAACAAGTAAATCAAATTATAGGTAGTATAAAAGAATTTGGTTTTAACGACCCAATAGCCGTTAATGAAAAAATGGTAATTATAGAGGGACACGGAAGAATGTTAGCTGCACAAAAAATGGGACTAAAAGAAGTTCCTTGCATAGTTCTTAAGGGATTAACACCTGCACAAGAAAAAGCATATATGCTAGCACATAATAAGTTGACAATGAACTCCGATTTTGACATTGAATTACTGGAAGAAGAATTAAAGTCATTAAAGAATGAAAATTATGATTTATTAATGACAGGATTTAGTGAAGATGAATTTAAAGAGATATTTGATACAAATACGGAAAGCCAACTTTTAAAAGATAGGTATGAGCTAGAAGAAGAAAGCAAGGGAGCTTTGAACAGAAAATTTATAGTACCCCCATTCTCTGTTATAAATAGCTCTGCTTCTCCTTGGGTAGATTTAAAAAATAAATGGAAAAATTATTTTGATAGTAAAAAAGGTAGAGCAAAAGATTTAATAGGAACAATGTATGGAACTAGTGAATTTGATGGTGCAATTTGTGAAGTCTTTTATCAGTGGTTTATGCCGACGGGGGGGGGGGCAAGATACTAGATTGTTTTAGTGGTGGAGTTGTAAGAGGTGCTGTTGCTGAAAGTCTTGGGTATAAATACACAGGTTTTGATATAAGACAAGAACAAATTTCGCAAAATAAAAAAATATGCAAGTTTTTAAATTTAAGTCCTAAATACATATGTGATGATAGCAGAAATATAGAAAAATACAACTTGGATAATGATTATGATTTATTATTCAGTTGCCCACCTTATGCTGATTTAGAAGTGTATAGTGATTTAGAGGGAGATATATCAAATAAAGAATATGATGAGTTTTTAAAATTGTATGAGGATATAATAGAAAAATTTACTTTAAAGTTAAAAGATAATAGATTTGCTATTTTTGTTGTTGGAGATATAAGAGATAAACAAGGCTATTATAGAGATTTTATATCAGATACAGTGAAAGCATTTAAAAAGGCAGGTCTTAATTTATATAACCAAGTAATTTATGTTGAACCTGCAGGTACAGCTCCTATAAGAGCAGGAGGACAATTTAATTCGTCAAGAAAAATATGTAAGATACATCAAAACATTTTAATTTTCTATAAAGGTAATATAAGAAAAATAAAAAACGAGTTTGGAGAATTCGAAAATAATATAGAAACATTTATTTAAAAGAGGTGATGAAGTGGCAAGGATAAGAGACCCTGCTAGAGAAAAGGCATACACCTTATGGAAAGAAGCAGGAGGAAGAAAAGCTCCTAAGGGAATATTAAAAGAGATAGCAAAAATATTAAATAAAAGTGAATCTCTTATCAGAAAATGGAAGAATACAGATGAATGGGATAATGGTAACGTTACTAATAATACAAATAGTAACATTACTAATGGCAATGGTAACGTTACTAATAGAAAATCGCTCATAAAACAAGCAAAATCAATGGTTGAAGAAGGAAGCACAATAAAAGAAGCTTCGACAAAAACCGACATTAATTATAGTAGTCTTAGGGATATTGCAGCCAAAGAGAATTGGCTAGAGCAACAAGAAAAATTTATGAAAAGAGTATATAAGAGATTACAAGATGAATTATGTGAGGAACATATATCAGAAAGAAAAAAGACTATTAAATCTCTTAGTTATTTAAAAGAGAAAACCTTAAATGATGTACTACAAAATTCTTTTGCAAATCTCAAACACTATAACACAGCTATAAAAAATATCGGAGAAGCCACAGAGCTACAATCTAAATTCTTAGGACTTCCTGAAATGAAAATGTATATAAGACAAGATAAAGAAGATAAAGATTTAGAGAAAAGTAAACCTATATTTATAGCAGGAGGGGACGAACTTGAAGATTAATCAAGAAAAAGAATATGTATACCTACCTGAAATAGTAGGAAAAAGATACAAGACATTTTGGAACTACAAAGGAAGATATAGGCTTGTAAAAGGTGGAAGAGGTAGCAAGAAAAGTTACACAACAGCTCTTTGGTTTATTGCTCATATAATGGAACTGAAAGACAGTAACTTATTAGTTGTTAGAAAAGTTTTTGAAACTCATAGAGGAAGTACATTTGCGCAATTAAAAATAGCAATGAAACGTCTTAAAGTTTACCATTTATGGAAATGTACCACATCTCCAATGGAAATGACATATTTACCAACTGGACAAAAAATTATATTTAGAGGACTAGATGACCCTTTAAAAATAACTTCTATTACAGTAGATGTTGGATATTTATGTTGGGTATGGTTTGAAGAAATGTATCAAATAGAAAATGAAGATGATTTCAATAAAATTGATATGTCTATTAGAGGAGCTATACCGAGTAATTTATTTAAACAGATAACTGGGACGTTCAATCCTTGGGCTGAAACTCATTGGTTAAAAGAAAGGTTTTTCAATACTGGAATAGAAGATAGAGAAAATTTGATAAAAAAAGGTCTTGCAATACACAGGAATGATGATGAAGTTCTAACAATGACAACTAATTTTAGAGCTAATGAATTTCTTGATGAATCAGACCTAAAGGTTTTTAGAACTATGGAAAAAGAAAACCCTCGAAGATTTGAAATTGAGGGTAATGGTAATTGGGGTATATGTGAGGGAGCTATATTTTATCGTTGGGAGATACAAGAATTTAATATAGATGAACTTATAAAATCCAAAAGATTTAAAACTTGCTTAGGTCTAGACTTTGGATTTAGTAATGACCCTACTGCTCTTATATGTAGTCTAGTAGACGAAACAGCAAAAGAAATTTATGTATTTGATGAGCATTACGAAGTTGGAATGTTCAACGAAGATATAAAAAATCTTATAGAGTACAAAGGATATTCAAAGTCAGAAATTACAGCTGATAGTGCAGAAGAAAAATCTATAAAATGGTTAAAAAGAAATGGTATTCCGAGAATTAAAAGTGCTTTCAAAGGACCAGACAGTATTATATTTGGTATTCAATATTTACAAGGATATAAGGTATATATACACCCTAGATGTAAGAACTTTATTATCGAGATAAAAAATTACGTATGGGCTGTTGATAAAAAGACAGGTAAATCATTAAATAAACCAATAGATGAATACAATCACTTAATGGACGCTTGGAGATATTCGGTTGAAAAACTAATGCTTAAAAAAGGTGTTAGCAGAGAGAAATTTAAGTATATTACTAATTAAAGGAGGTGGGAAAAATAGATAAGAAAATTAAAAAAGATATGATTGTATCTAAAGTAATAGAGCTAACAAATAAATATCCTATTTCATATGATGAAAAAGATGAGGAAATTATAAAAAGAATGTTAAAAGATGTAGATATAGCTTCGGCAACACAAAAACTTGAAAGGGCTGTTGCTAGTAGAAAACTTATTCCAAGAACAAGAAATCAAGAATTGAGTGAGGTAGAAAAAGATATTCAACAAAGATTTTCAGGAATTAAATTCAACAGAATAATAAATCATCTTATAACAGCAAGATACTTTGGGTTTTCTTGTTTTGAGATAATTTATAATGAGGATTTCACAATAGAAACTCTAATACCTATACCATTTGACCTTATTACATATGATTTTAAAGAAAATAAATGGAAGTTAAAAATAGGTAGCGAAACAGTAGAACTAAACAAGCAAAAATTCTTATTAGCGATACATAAATGGGACCCTAAAAATGCAAAAGGTAAAAGTATATTTGATTGCTGTAATAAGACATTCTTAAATAAAGAACTTTACCAAAGACAACTTACTTCTATTTCTCAAAAGTATGGAGATATTATTGTTATATACCCATATGATGTAAATATGAAAGAAGAAGAAAGAGAGGAACTAAGGAAGTCGGTTGAAAATATAGGTTCATCTCACAGCATTGGAGCACCAGTTGATTTTAATGAGGAATTCGATTTAAAGAAAAATATAGATTTCATTAAGTTATCAGATTTAGACCCTAGTATTTATACAGAACTTGAAAAAATAGAAAAAGAAAAAATTGTACAAAATATTTTAGGCTCTACATTAACAATGGACAACGGAGGAGGAACTGGCTCATATTCTCTCGGAGAGGTGCATAGGCAAGGTTTTGAAGAAGTTGTTGAAGAAATATGCAGGTTTGTTTCGGATAGCTTGTATCAGCTTATAGAGTTAGATTCTAGCTTCTTTGGATATAATCCTAAAGATTTTTACTGGGAACTAGAAAAAGTTATTACTGATGAAGAAAAAGAGGTAAAAGACAGAAAGAGAGAAGAAGTATTATCTTTAAAAATGGATAATATAAATAAATTTCTTACTGGAGGATATAAATTATCAAAAGGGTATCTTTCTAATTATTTAGGAATAGATGAAAAAGATATAGAAGAGGTAAAAATATTACCTACTATATCGAATGGACCAGAGTTCTCTGAAACCAAATTAGATAAACTATTGAAGAGAGTTGAGGAACAAAACTCGACAGTTCTCGAAGAAATAGAAGATAGCTTTGGAGAGTTCTTTGATGATATTTCACCACAACTTAGAGAACAATTAGAAAAAATTAAAACAATAGATGATTTAGAAAATATAGTTTTAAATATGCAAAACTTTAAAGATAAAATGCTTATTAGTTTTTTAAAAGGAATTACGGACGATATAGCAATATCAACAGGTATTTTTATAAGTGAGGAATTAAATCCTTTTAAAATAAAACCTGAAGAAGCTATACAATTCTTTTTAAAGAAAACACCAGTGTTGTTTGATAAGTTAGATGATATTTCAGCAAGTATTCAAGAAAAATATTTTTACATAAAGAAAAGCACAAGTTTAGAAGTCACGAAAGCATTATATAAAAATCTTTTATCAGCTCTGGAAGAGGGGAAATCATTTAAAACTTGGTTAAAAGATTCAGGCAATATATTAAGTTTATCAGGATTTGGAGACAATCCTTGGTACTTGGAATTAATATACAGAAATAATATGATGACCTCATATAATGCAGGAACTTTCTATAATCAAGAACTTAATAAGAAATATAAACCATATGGTATGTATGACGCCGTAGGAGATAACAGAACTACTGATTTATGCCTAGCATTAGACGGAAAGGTTTATCCTTTAAATCATAGTTTTTGGAAGAGCTTCCTACCACCAAATCATCACGGTTGTAGAAGTAGAAGAATCGCTTTAAGCAAAGATGACGTTAAGGAATATGGTTTAACTATAAGCAATACTCTAACCGATAAAATCAAAGAATTGAAGAAAGAACTTGGAGATTTTAAAGGCAATCAAGTTGAAAATTTAGCTAAATCTTTAGAAAAAAAAGAAACACAAGTAAAAGAACTGAAAAAAGAAGTTACTAAAAAACTAGAGCAATTATCTTTATAGGGAGTAAAAATGTTTAATGTAACGGATAATAGCAAGTTATTTCTCAGTGGTATGGAAAAACTAAAAATAAATGCTCAGAACACAATTCCTCTGATGAGAAGAATAGCAGAAGATATGAAAACAAAGGTAGATTTTAGATTCAAGCAATCAAAAGACCCTAATGGTAATTCTTGGGAGCCGTTATCAGAAGCTACAATATCTCAAAGAAGAAAAAACAGCAGTAAACCTCTAATTGATTCAGGAGAGTTAAGAGCTAGTATCAATGCAAAAGTTACTCCAACAATGGCTATTGTAGGAAGTAATAAAGAGTATGCAGCCTACCAAAACTTTGAAGCTAAAAAGGGAGAGTTCGGAACAGTAAATGTAACTGAAAACGTAAGGGAATTTACAAGAACTAGAAGAGGTAGAAGAGAGAATGTAAGAGCATTTAGAAGAACACGTAGAATGGATATACCTTGGGGATATAAACCTGCTAGACAGTTTATAGGATTTAGTGATAATCAACGGAAAATTTATGCTTCTTGGGTTAGAAAGTATTTGTTGAAAGGAAAGTAAAATGCAAAATTTAAAAATTATATTTGGTACTAAATGCAATCTTAATTGTGATTATTGCTATCAAAAGCACGAGAATAACGAAATATCACAAGAAGTTTTAGATAAAATTATAGAAAAAATCAATAAGAATAACGAAAGTTATAACATTCATTTATTTGGTGGAGAGCCATTACTGTATTTAGAAAAGATTTTTTATTTACTAGATAGAATTGATATTAAAAAACATAATTTCAGTATATCTACAAATGGAACTTTAATAAATGAGTTTGGGAAACTAGAAGAGAAATTAGGTTATCCTATACAAAATTTAATATCTAATAAAAGTATTGGAAACTATGAAAAATTAAATAAAAATTCTCAATTTAGATTTATTTTAACTAAAAGCAATTTAGAGGAACTTGAAAGAAAATTAGATTGGTTTTTAGAACAATATGGGAATGATTTTTCTATTTACTGTAATTTCTATGAGGAATGGTCGCAAGATTTATTAAATAGAATTGAAGTTATAGAGAGAAAAATACATCTAAATTATCCAAGAATAAGAGTTTTAAAACCTCTAATAACTAAAGGCACTCCTTGTAATTGTAGAAGCATTATAATTAATTGGAATGGAGATTATTTAAAATGTCATAGAGACCCTAATAAGGTTATAGGAAATATATTTACTGATGAATTTATAGTTTCTAAAAATACTGAATGTATATTTAAAGATGATATTCAGAATAATTTTATTAGAACTATGAGTAATACAGAAGAAATGGCTTGTTGTGATTATGACGCAGTGTTTTATTGTTAAAGGAGGGATAAAATGTTTCAAACATTTTTAAACGGAGTACAACCACCACTTATAATTATAGTGACTGGGTTGGCAATAGTTGGTATTTTAGCCTTGATTAAACATCACAAGGATAAAAAAAATAAAAAATAGAAAGGAGGGAGAGGAATGCCGAAAATTTTTAAAGCAGGGAATTATGGTAAAAAAGGAAACTACTCAATAGATACCTTAAAATCTTGGGTAGGAAAAGAATTTAATATTACAGCAGGACACGTTGGGGATTGGTTAAAAAACGGATTTCCAACAACAGCAATTCCAGTTGCAGGGAGTTGTAAAGTTACTAATGTAGATGACCAAGGATTTTTAATAGGGGAATTTAATTACAACTCCTTTGGAGATAGTATCAAAGACAAATACCCTAATCTATCAATAGGGATTGGAGAGGACGGAACACCTAATCATTTAGCATTGTTAGGTTATGCACCACCTCATATAAAGGACTTGGACCAATCTTTTAGTGAGTTTTCCCAAGATTTAACATCTATCGAAGAAACAGAAACGATAGAGTTTGCTGAAGAAAGTGACCAAGATAAAATTGATGAATTTATAGCATTTTTTAGAGCAGTAGATGTTTCAAAAGTAAATTACAAGGCATTATTTGATGTTCTTTACGAGAAAGACGATGAAAAATATGCCGTTAATAAACTAAAAGATTTAGGTTATACAGTAGAAAAAACAGCAGAATTTTCAGAGGAAACATTAAAATCTATCGCTAATACTTTAGGAATGATAGTTACAGCTAAACCAGTGAATGACTTAACACCTGATGAAATTTACGCAAAAGCGAAAGCTGAATTTACTAGAGAAGCAGAGAAAGAAGAAACAAAGAAAAATATTATCAAGATGTTTCCACCAGTAATGCACAAGATACTTGAATTTGCTATTGATAAGGCTTATGAAGAAAGCGAATATACAAACATCATTGAGTTCTCGGAAGATGACAAAACAAGTATGGCAACTAAGTTAAAAGAGTTTTCTCAAAAAGAAACACCTTTTAAAGAACTATTTAAGAATGTCACTAGTAAAATAGAATTTTCAGAGGAAGAAAACAAAGAAAAAAGCGAAGAAGAAATAAAAATAAGAATAGGAGGATATTATGAATTTAGTTAAAAATGTAGCAACTTATGATACAAAAGTCCTTAAAATTTCAGGACCTTTAGGAAAGAACTTCACATTAAAAAGTGGAGAAAAAACAATACAAGCAGGACAATTATTATCTTACGATAAAGAAACTGGAAAGTTAGTTAAATATGCAAAAGATACAAAACTTGCTTTCACAATAGCATTAGAGGACGCAGACGCAACATCAGGAGATGTACCTGTATTAGTAGCAGTGCCTGGAACTGTATTCAATTCAGCTGAAGTTAAAGGAGCAGATTTAGAATCAGATTTTAATGTAGTTAAAGAATTATGGGAAAATGGAATAATTTTAGAGGAGGTAAAATAATATGGCACTAACACAACAACAAGAAGCTATGGTTGGAGTTTACGGACAACTACCACACGTAGTAAATAGATTTTTCACAAGAAGAATTAAAAAAGGGAAAATTCCTTTTATAACAAACACACAAACAATCAATTTTGAAATTTTAGAAGAATTTGTAAGAAAAGCAAAAATTTTACAAAGAGGAGCTAAATTTCCTAATGCAAAATTAAATGGAAGTTCAATTAAATCTGTAACTCCTGAAGTTATCAAAGATAGTTTCCCTTTCTTTGTGACTGATGAGTTAAACAGACAAGCAGGAATGTCTATCTATGTAAATGGTAAAAAAGTAGATAATACAACTTATGAAAGAGACAGAAGAATAGCAGGTTTAAAACAATCTATTGAAACAGTTCAAGAAGAAATTTCGGCAGGTGTATTCTTAAAAGGAACTTACAAATCTCCTGACACTAAAAACGAGGTTAAATATGATTTTGCAAAAGAAACATCAGTTGCTAAAACAGCTGTTGAAGATTGGGCTATATGGTTAACTAAACAAATAAATGAATTTACTAAAAAATCAAAAGTTCCAGTTTCGGAAATATTAGTTGGAGAAAAAATATTTAATGACCTTTTAAAAACTTACAATGCTGTATCAAATAAAGTTATTCCTGCACAAGTTAATAGAGTTAAAACAGAGGACGGAGATTTTGAATTACATTTCAATGCCTTTGGATTTGATTTAGTAATGATACCACAAATTTCTGATACAGAGGGTAATGCTATTGATTTTTCGGATAAAATTATATTCTATAATGATTTGGCTTATTTACCTGCATATGCCGGTGTCTTAAATGTTGTAAATGGTGTCGCAAGTATGGAAGCGATAGATACTATTATAAGAGAAACTGACGCAGACAAAGAAACAGGAGAAGCTAAAACTCTTGGAGAATCAGCATATTGTCCAATCGTTGTAAATTCATCTCTTATAAAAATAGTTAAAATTACAGGTCTATCTTAGAATTTGAGGGGATTTTTCCCCTCTCCTTTAAGGAGGAACTATGGAATTTGAATACTTAAAAGATGATTTTATGCCTACACCGGTGAAAAATATATTACTTGCTTTTTCTGAATACTCGGAGAATAGATTTAACGAAGTAGCAGTAGAATTTGAGAAAGAAGCATTAGGAGTAATAAATGCTAATATCTCTTTAAGTGAATTATCAAAGGACACAGAGTATGGAACACCATTAATAAGAGGGTTATGCACTAACTATGTAACAGCTAAACTTCACGAAATGATAGCACACCCTGATTACATAGATTTGGCAGCCGACTTAATGGTAACTTTTAGGGATAATCTAAAAAGGATAAAAGATTCTAAAAACGAAGCTGAAGAAAAGCAACTAGAAAATAAAGTAGCTTCTTTAATTATTCGTTAAGAGGTAATAAAAATGGAATATATAGAAAAAGCAATTCCTTTAGGACCTTGTCAATTTTTCCTTAATGATGATGAATTAGGTTATACAGTAAAAGGTGAAAACACTTTATTGAAGATAGTTCCAATAATTCAAGAAATAAAAACCGATGAAAGCTCAGAAATTAAAGATATTATTGAATTAGGAAGAAATATAAATGTTGAAACAACTATTTTAATCTCGAAAAAAGCTTTGGTTAATTTAGATATTGATTCAAAGATAACTTCATTAATAAGAAGAGGACAGATAAGAATTGTGTCAACGGAAGATAACAGCATAATAAAACTATTTAATGCTATTTTAGTTTTAGAATTTAATTTTAATTTTAAATCAGATAAATTTCATAGTGTAAAGGTAAAAATCAGTGCATTAAAAGACAATAAAAACAGAGATATAGAAATAATAAATTAAAGGAGGGAAAATAAATGGCAGTACAACAAAAAGAATATCCATTAGGAGAATGCGAAATAAAATTTACTCCTAAAGAGGGAACAGAAGTAAAGATATTAAGAACATTAAAAGAAGAAGAATGTTCGTTAGTTGTTACAACGGATGGATACAAAGTTGAAGTGGACCAATTAGAGGGACCATATTTGTATAATACTAAACTTGGAGAAGCTACTTTTAAATGTTCAACAATATTAGATATTGCAGAACTAACAAAAATGACAAACTTAATGGAAGAGGGAACAAGTGGAGTAGCATTTTCTACATCAGGAAAACCAATGCAAGTTGGTAAATTAGAGATACACCCACTTTCTAAAGGAGAATCTAAAGATTTTGACATCACAGCTCCAAAAGCATTTTTAAAACCTGAAATAAATATAGCATATAAAAAAGAGGGGCTTGCAAAATGTGGCTTAACTTTTGAGTTTGCAGCAGATGAAAATCCTGAATCTCCAACTTATAAAAAAATATTTACAGTAGGAAATTATACAAAATAAAATTAACCTCTCTTTTATAAAGAGGGGTAATTACATATAAGGAAGAAAAAAATGATTGAATTTTCAAATATTAACAATTATATAGATGAAAAATATTCTGTATTTATTAGGGCAAAAGATTATGATGTTAAAATACCAAATTTAAGAGATTGGCTTTTTATAACTTCTTTAGATTTTACTAAGCTAGACCGTAATTTCAGAGATAAAGTTAATTGTATTACAGATATAATGATACCTGACTTAAATATAAATGATTTAACAAATATGGAATTACTGGATATTGTATCAAAATGTTTTAATATTTTATCAAGAAAAAAAGAAGAAACTTCCAAAGATGAAGAACAACAAGAAGAAAGTACAGATAGTGTATATATGAACTTTGACTATCTAATGGCTAAATATTGTAGGTATACAAATTCATCTCCAAAAGAAGCCTTAGAAACTAATATATTTGTATTTCTTGGTGTCTTAAATGGAATTGATTCTTTAATAGCCGAAGAAACTCTAAGAATGGCAGAAATATTTGATAATCATTTGCATTTGAAGTCTAAAGACGGAAGTTTCAACTATAAAAAGACACTTGATAAATATAGAGATTCTTTTAAAAAAGGAGTTAATGTCGTTGCAGGGATAGATACTAACAAATTAAATAGTTTAAAAGCGTTATTGGAGAGTGGTAAATGATGATACCTTATTCAGATGAATATATATTACAATATAAGGCAACATTAGCGACAGGTGGTTATACATCTGGTCTTGAAAAAATGAAGCAATCCACAGAAAAAACTACTAGCAATATCAACAGTAATTTCTCTAAATTGAATAGTATTATAGGTAATGTTACTAAAAGCAAATTGTCACTTGCAGCTGCCGCTATGTATTTTGGTAACAAAACAAGACAAGCTATACAAGATATGATAGCTTTCCAAAAACAATTAACGACTGTAAATACTCTTTTGAAAGGGTCGCAACAAGAACTTAATCGTTTTGGAAATGAATTTATAAATTTATCAATAAGAACAGGACAAGCAAAAGAAGATATTGCTAATGGAGCTTACCAAGCATTGTCAAGTGGAATATCTAAAGAAGATTTAACAAACTTCTTAGAAATAGCAACAAAAACAGCTCAAGCAGGATTAACAACAACAGAAACTTCTATAAAAACAATTTCATCAGTATTAAATGCTTATAAAATGAGTGCCATAGAAGCTACTAATGTAGCAGATTTATTACTAACTATACAAAATAAAGGAGTAACAACTGTTGGAGAATTAGGAGCTTATCTATCAGATGTTACATCTATATCATCATCATTAAATATTAATTTAGATGAGGTAGGAGCAGCAATAGCAACTCTTACTCAAAATGGTAATAACACAGCTAAAACAATGACAATGTTAAAAAGTATGTTCACTGAATTATCCAAAGAGGGGCAAAAGGCTGCCGACGTATTCAAAGAAGTGTCAGGCGAAAGCTTTAGTGCGTTTATAAAAAATGGTGGAACTTTACAAGAAGCTATGAAATTATTAGAAGAACACGCCAAAAAGACAGACAAATCTCTTATGGATTTATTCGGAAATACAGAATCAGGAAGTGCTGCCTTAAACTTAACAGGGTTAAATGCAGAAGTATTTGCTAAAAGATTAGAGGATATGAAAAATAAATCAGGAGAATTAAATACTTCTTATGCTATTGCAACAGCAAATATAAAATCTGAATGGGATAAATTATGTAATGCAATGGATTCTAAATGGAGAAAAGTTGTTATTGCATTAGAAAAACCAATTTACGTAACTTTAAAAACTATAAGAAAGGCTGCCGATGGAGACAATAGTGCCTTTGAAGATTATGACAAAAATAAAAAAGAGGTTAAAGTTCTTGAAGAAAAAATTGTTAGTATAGTAACGAATGATAGACTTAACCAAGCACAAAAAGAAGTTTCTATAAAAAGATATACTCAGAGAATAGAAAAATTACAAAAAGAAATAGATACAGTTGAAAGAAAAATGGCTGAAGACAGAAAAAGACAAAAAGAGTTGGAAGCCGAAGAAGAAAGAAAAAGAATCTTAAAGGAAGAAAAAGAGAAAAAAGAAGTAGAATTACAAGCTATCACTAACAGAACAAAAGAAATAGAAGAAAGAGAAAAGCGACATAAAAATAACTTAAATATCTCCGAGATTAACTATCTTTCTAAAAAAAGAGATTATATCTCACAACAACAAGATTTATTAGCTTTAGGTATCATCTCGGAAGATGAATATAATAGAAATATAAAAATAAAAAACAAAGAATTAATGACAGAGCAGGAACAAGCTAATCTTGAAAGCCTTAGACAAATGGAGCAATATTATAGAAGTATTGACAATATTGTAAAGGCTAACGAGTATAAAAAGAAAGTTATTGAGGTTGAAATTCAAATAAAAGAAAATTCTATTTCATCTCCTGAGAATAGAGAAGATTTGTTTTTACAATCCCAAGAAGAGCAAATGAAAGAACATCAAGCTAATATATTAGCTGACGAATGGGAGTATTTAACACAACTTGCTGAAATGAGGGAAAACGGCTTTTTATCAGAAGAACAAATAGAAACTTATAAAATTGACAGAATGAGGGAAGTCGAGCTAAAAAGATTAGAGTTAGAAGCAGAACAATTACAAAATAGATTGAATTTCTATAATAGCGATGAAGCTTACAAGCAACAAGCCGTTGATACTTTAAAAAAAATAGAAGAAAACTCTTTAAAACAAGAAGAAATTAGAAATCAAAAAGATGTTTCATTAAGTAAAAGACTTTCTAATTTAAAAACAGATATTCTAAAAAGGTCAAAAGACGCATTACTAGATACTTATGATATGGTAGCTAAAGGACAAATGAAATCATTAGAAGATTTTAAAAAATTTGCTGCCTTACAATTAGCTGAAGTAATGCTTAGTCACGGAAGAGAAGCTATGATTGACGGAGGAAAAGCTACTGTAAAAGCTATAACTTTGGCAGCAACACCAGGTCTAAGAAGTCAAGCACCACCATTATTTGCTGCCGCAGCTAAAGATTTTGCCTTTGCTGCCGCAATGGGAGTAGGAGCTAATGCTTTATATAGTAGTGCTAATGAATCAGAAAGCGAGAGTGTGGATAACAGAAGTAACGAAAGAACAAAATTTGACGAAAGTATAGATTCCAGAGTTGAATCGGCAGAGAAAGAATCAGAGGGAACTGTATATATAGATGTATCTAATTCATCTTTAATGAAAATTCTGATAAAAGATATAGAGAAAGAACTAAAAGACGGATATAACGTTACACTGATAGGTAAAAAAAGGTAGCCTATAAGACTACCTTAAATAAATTATTTCACATTGTGAGTTTTTAAACCTAGATAAATTTCAAGTAGGTCAACGAACCCTTTCTTATTTTCTTCTCTGAAAGGTAAATCATAATAACCAGTGCTTGATAGTATTCTTAAAATAACAGGTTTTTCATTATTCATTAAATTATAAAGTTTTTTAGCTTGAGTTCTGTTCAAATTAATATTTGGAATATATGCTTTGATTACATTTGATAAATTTGATATTTTAGCATTCATAACAATTTCTTTATTTGAGAAAGTTATTTCTTTTATTATATTAGAAGCTCCATCTTCATATAAAGGGAAAAGTAAATTTAAAGATTTTTCTTCAGGATAATATCTTAATTCTAAAAGAATTTGTTTGCTAGTATCAAGAACAAAATTTGTTTCAACTGATATAGCACTTACAGAATAGTATTTTTCCAAAGTTATATTATCTTTTAAAAGAAAAACATCACTATCTGTAACTTTCAAATAAGTAATATTATCCTTTTCAACAGTTTGTCCTACTTGCATATTTGTGCACCCAAGTAGAGAGAATAGCAAAATAAAAAGTGTTAATAATTTTTTCATAAATTTTCCTCCTTAAAATATTGTTTAATAATTAATACTATATTTTTTTAAAAAAGTCAATAGCTCGAAAGGAGGTTTTAATGCAAAGACAAATTTCAACTTTTATTTCCAAGTTACAAGATTATAAAATAAAAGGAATTAAATACAATGGAGTAGATGATAAAAATGGTATTATATGTCAAGTAGCAGAATCAGGAGAGGAATTTAATATAATAAGGTGGTTAATACATAGATTTACGTTATCTATACAGTATTTAACATATGAGGAATGCGAAAATATTATCAAAGAATTATTAGAATTAAAAAAAAACAGAAAATTGTTAATTATTAATAAAGAGATGATAGAAAATAAAGGATATATAGATTTTAAAGAAATTAAAGGAAATCCAAGCTTTTCATATGAGATAAAAGATATTTCTCCAAAGCCTATGTTAGGAAAACCATTTTACGAATTATCAATAAAATTAAATGAAAGGATTGATTTATGATGTTTGATAAATATTACCACTATATAGCGAAGATATATGACAGTTTAAGGCAGGATAAAGGAAAACCATTATATTTATCTACTAAGAAAGGATTATCTTTTGAAAATATATTGTGTAAACCTTATATGAGCGTTCCAAATGGTGGTGGTAGCTCTATTACACCTATTTCTTCACAATGCTCTGTATCATCGTTAAAATTCGATGTAGTGAATGTTGATTATGAAATATCTAAATGGTTTTATGAAAGATTAAATAATGGAAACTCTATGATGTATGGAGAAATGGTAGATGTCTATGCAGTTTCAAATACTGGAGAAACATCTTTGATATATAGAGGACTTATAAGAGACGTATCTAATGATAATTTTGAAAGTAAATATACTTTTGAGGTAGCAGACTTCCAAGAAAGATTGAAATCATCTGTATTTGATAGAGAATTATCAGAATATAACGAAGAAACTATTTCAGATATAAACACATACAGACTTCCATATATAATGGTAAATGAAGAAAGGAAAGGATTTTCTATTAAGGAAGTTGACGAGGGAAAAACCAACGACAATGGCGAAAAAATCCTAACTAGAGTTATTACATTCGAGGGACACGTTATTGATTTTATAGAGATGATATTTAAAATGATATTCTCTACACCTGAATTAGCTGTACAAGTTCCATATTTAACAAATAAATATTATGATTTCGTTGATTTAGAATCATTAAAAAGTATAAGAGAAGCACTAAGTAGACCAACATACAATTTCTATTTTGAATTTAGAGAGCCTATATCAGACCCATACGAATTTTTAATAGAAAATATATATAAACCTTGTGCAATATTCCCTTATTTGAATCTTGATGGAAAATTAGGTTTAAAACTACATAAACAACCTGCTATCGGAACTCACGGAATAACATTATCAGAGAACAATATAATATCCATTGACGAAAAAATAATAACTAATGAGAATATCACTAATAACATTATAGTTAAATATGATAAAGATTTTAAAGAGGATAAAGAATATTCAAAGAGATATTTTTCTTCAATAGCGTCTTTTAATAAATTTAGAATGTTGATACCAAGTACACCATCTGAATATATTATATCAGGAGTAAATAAATTATCTGAAACAGACAAGGCTACATTTACAGCTACCCTTGCAGATAGTATTTTTAACAGATATGGTAGCACTGGAATAGAATTAAAAATAACAATCCCTTTAGAAATTGGAGTTAGGCATAAAGTCGGAGATTATTTATTCATTATGCACAAAACTTTAGTAGCTTGGGAGGGAGAGGTATCAGGAACAAAAGGTGTTGGTTATGATTCATCTCCTGAAGAAGAAACTGATAAATATAATGGTATAGCTCATCTTGATGTCAAACACGATTGGGGAGGATTTATTTCTAATAATACTCTAGGAAAAGCGATTGACGGAACTTGGATAGTAGATACCACGATGAAAGAAATTTCACATAAAATATTTAACTCTAGAGAAATCAGAAGCTGTATGACTAATCACGAGCTTATAAAACAATGGTTAACCGAAGAGGGCATAGATATTTCAGGTGTGTAAAAAAGGAGAATATAAATGGCTAAACTTATGGAAATAATTGAAAAAAATCCTAACTTTGAAAAAGGTACTGTGACTTTAAAATTACTTGATACAAACTTTACTCAATTAACTAGAAAAATAGGTAATAACCCTACAAATTATCATTATCTCAACGCAAAGCCTGAAACAATGTTATCTAAGCAGTTATTAGTATCACTTAATCAAGACCAACTTAAGATGATAGCACTATTAAATAGATGGCTCAATGCAGTTAATAATCAAATAGATATTTACAATAAAACTATGGGAAATTTAAGCCACTTCATATATAATTTTACTTCTCTTATTGATTATTCAAGCAAATATGTTCCTAATCAAACTCTAGCTGATTATTATTTATTAACAGAGTTTGTAAATGCTGAAAAAGAAATGTATGAGTTCGGTAGATTTTGGGGAGCTAAACATATATATGAAACTGGGCAAAAAATGAAAGAGTGGAGTAAAAATAGAGATTATGGAAGTTGTGTAGGCAGTATTTATTGTCAATATGAAATTAGAGATGGTTGGGATTATAAATGGCAATTATATCAAAATACACATAACCTTGATGTAAAAATAGAACACGAGGGTGGACGTCCTGATTTCTGTGATATGACTGTATCAGGACTGACTAAAATACCAGTAGGAGAAACAGCAGTAGTGATAGCTCGTGCTGATTGGAAATACAAATACGATTATAATAAGACCTTTAATTTTTGGGCACACTGTATAATGAAAATTACTAGAAATAAATTAGGAGTTGATATTGATGACGGAAGAATAACTTTCAAAGCAGAGGGAGATGGAAATGAAGTAAGTTGGTATGAAAATTGGGGAGATGGAAGTGGGACTACACGCTGGGTTACAGCTTTTGACAATATAAGAAGAGCACCGAGAATTAATTCTCGAAGTGGTAAAGGAAGTCCACATTTTGATTATGATACAAAAGATGGCAAACCATTAACTTGGTTAAAATCAAGAGTAATATTATAAAAAAGGAGGTCACAAATGAAAAGAGTTTTTAAAATTGTAGTATCATCTTCGAAAGCTCCAATTTATGAATTAGGCACAAGATTTACCCAAGAAGATAATAAATCACATTTTTTAGAAATAGAATTTAAAGACGAGATAGATTTTAACGGAAAAAGTCTAAAAGCAAATTTCATAAGAGCTGACGGAGTAGTAGTTACTGCAATAGTTACAAAATTATCTAAAATAACGAGCGTAGAAGTTCCTACCAATGCTTTATCAGTTATTGGAGAGCTAGGGATAGAATTAGTAATTATTCAAGGAGATACAGTTTTAACGATAAATAAAGTTGTTAAACTACGTGTAGTAAGTACAACGGCAGGACAAGGAAATACAGTTATTGTTGGAGATAATTTCCTGAATGAAGTTAACAAAGTTACTGCTGAATTATTAAAAATACTTAATGGAAAAGCAGAAGAACAAGTAAAAGCAATAGAAAATAAATCTCTTCAAGAAAGAAGTTATATCCAACAACAAGTTGATACATCGAAGAAAGAATTAAATGATATAAAAACTAGTGCTATTTCAGAAATAACTAATAAAGAATCTATAATAAAAGACGTAGCAACAAAAGGTGTAGAAGAATTAACCTCTACAAAAGACCAAGCAGTTGCTGAACTAACTCTTATGATGAAAGATTTAGATGTTACAAATATTATTACCTTGCTTGGAAACAGTTATAGAGGAATATATGTACATACTAATGATTATATCGAGGGGGATATTTATTATAAAAAAGACAGTAGTACAGTTTCTTTTGAAATCCCTAATTCTAGTGGTGTTAATTTAACAAAATTAAATCAAACTGTTGAATTGAAGAAATTTTATAAATTAGTTAATGGAATGGAAAAAGAATTTAATATAACATCTAATGATGATAATTCAGTAGTTGGATTTTTTATGGGAAATTCTTTGAAACTTGATAGAGTAAATTCAGCTATAACATTTGAATTACCTATCATAACAAACGTTGTAGCAGTTGAGTTTCAAGCTACCAATAGTACAGATTTAATAAAAACTATTGTATTGAGTGAAAATACACCTACACCAACAATCATTAAGACACAAAGGGACAGACCTTTGACAAGTTCATTAACTCAAAGAGAAACAAATTTAAGAAAATTTAATTATTAGGAGGAAAAATAAATGGCAGATTATACACAAAATACAAAAGCGAATTTACCACATTTAAGTCAATCTTATTCATCACCTTTTGATAGTCACCCTGTCTTTTCTCAAATCGGAGGGTGGGTATGTGATGAAAATACGGCTGATTTAAAATATAAACTAAATAAAACAGATTGGAGTAAAAAAGCAGACGGAAGTCCATCTAATCTTGATGGAACAGACGGAGATGTTATGGTTAAAGTTCCTGCTTTCTTTATGAAAGTTACTAGAATGCCTAATGGAAAACCAAAATTTGAAATTGACGACATAATTCCTGATGAATTTGGAAGCAATGGAAAGCCTGGATTCTTCGTTCACCCTGCGTTTAAAATGAGTAATGGGAAAGTAAGACCATATTTTTTATGGGGAGCATATCCTGCATTTGAAAAAAGTGGAAAATTAAGAAGTATATCAGGTGTTCTTCCAACTACATCAAAAAACAAAGGAGATTTCAGAGATTTAGCTAGACAAGGTAGAAATACAGACTATGATATTTCTTCTGTATTTGAGAGAGTAGCTATACAAATATTATTTTACACTGAATTTGGTACTTTAGATTCTCAAACAGCTTGTGGAAATGGGATAGTTAATATGACTTGGGAATCAGGAACAGGAGCAGAACAAAATCAAAGAATAACTGGAGGAAGTGATGCTCTAGGAGATAGAAGTGGTTATTTAGAAAATGGAGCATACAAAAATGGTAAATGTTCCGTAAGATATAGAGGAATTGAAGATTTATGGGGGAATGTTTATAACTTTTTAACTGGGATAATGGTTACTGATAAAGGGTGGCATTATACAAATGAACATTCTAAAATGGACACAATTTCTTCAATGACACTATATGCTAAAGATTTAAAAGAAAAAGTTCCTAATGGATATATTTCAGATATGGAATACCCAGTAGGTGCCGAATGGTTATTTTTACCTAAAACTACTGGAGGGTCAGCTACTACTTATTTCTGCGACTACTATTATACACACGACCCAGGCGAAGAAAACGTACTGCTTGCCGGTGGTCATTGGGACAGTGGCTCTTTTGCAGGGCTTGCGTATTGGAATTGCCCTAATGTCGCTTCGACTTCGGGTGTGAGTCTCGGTGCTCGCTTGTCTTGGGCAAAGCAATAGCACAAAAGCAGTAGCACAAGCAAAGCAATTTTTTAAATGAAATATAGGTTGAATTACTTATACCGAAAAAGACACTACTTACCGGTGGTAATTGGAACAATGGCTCTAATGCAGGACTTACGTATTGGAATTGCAATAATGTCGCTTCGACTTCGAGTGTGAATATCGGTACTCACTTTATGTCTTAAAATTCAAATAAAAATTATAGTGATTTGACCTTGCCACTTGGCAAAACATAAGAAAAACGTTGATAAATGTGTTAGTAGATATAATATCGAAAACTCGTTAATTTTTCCAAGACAAACTATATCAACAAGAAAAGAGGTTATCAATGAAAAGAGTAGGTAATGTGTGGGATAAAATAATCTCATATGAAAATTTAATGAATGCTCATTTAAGAGCTAGTAAAGGCAAAGGGCATTATAAAGAAGTTATAAGGGTTAATGAGAATCCTGAACATTTTATCAAGAATCTTAGATTTTTACTTGCTAATAAAATTTATTATATCAATTATAGTGATTATAAAATGGAAACCATAGATGATAAAGGGAAACAAAGAGATATATATAAATTATCCTATTACCCTCATAGAATAGTGCAATGGGCAGTAGCTCTTCAAGTAGAGGATAGATTTTTAAAGAACTTAATACACGATACTTATTCCAGTATAAAAAACAAAGGTATAATTTTAGGTGTAAAAAGAATTAAAAAAGCCTTAAAAAATGAAGAAGAAACTAGATATTGCCTAAAACTTGATATGAAGAAATATTATCCCTCAATAGATAATTATATCTTATTTGATATTATAGAAACACTAATAAAAGATAGGGAATTGTTAGAATTATTAAGAATGATAATATTTAGTTACGGAATTAAAGGGCAACCTATTGGCTCATTATTATCTCAATGGTTTGGAAATTTGTATTTATCTAAATTGGACCATTACATAAAAGAGAATTTAAAAAGTAAATGGTATTTCAGATATTGTGATGATATTGTATTATTAGGAAGCTCCAAAGAAGATTTAAGAAAAAAATTAAGATGTATAGAGATAGTAGCACAAGAAAAATTAAATCTAACTATCAAAGAGAATTTTCAGATTTTTCCTGTCAGGACTAGAGGAATAGATTTTTTAGGATATCGTTTCTTTGGAGAATACACTTTATTAAGAAAAAAGATATTAAAGAAAATGAAAAAGAAATTAGTACCACTTCAAGATAAGAATATTTTAACTAATTCAGATAATAGTGCTATATGCTCATATAAAGGTTGGTTAAAGTATTGTGATAGTTATAGGCTATGGGAAAAATATTTTACACCATTAAAAGATAAATATTATATATGTGAAAAAGGTTATAAAAGGAGAGTGAACATATGTTTAAAATAGACAAAGAAAACAGAAAAATAATAATTACTGATGAAGTTTCAAGAAAAGTTATAGAAATTAGAGAGGGAGAAGCTTTAAATAGAAAGTTTTTAGAGGGAACACAAGACAAATATAAATGTATCTTAAAACTCATCGAAGTAGACATTGTAGACCCTAAGACTGGAGAAAAAACAGGAAATAAAGAAACAAAGGCATTCGCTCAAAGAGAAAATAACGAGGGTTGGTTAATGGAGTTTGTGGAAGAGGAATACAATTACGCATAAGGAGATGTAAAAATTGGAAAAAATTTTCAAGAATATTAAAGAAAATATATCTTATTTTACAAATGAAAATGATTCTTGTGAAACTATAATAAATAAAATAGTTAAAAAATTAAAAGAAAACAATGTTACTTTAGAGGTTGGAGATTATGAAATTTTAGAGTTTGGAGAAAACTTCTCGAAAGTAAATTTTAAAATCAAAATACAAAACTTAGAGAATATCAAAGAAGAAAATATAGATTTGATATTACCAAATAATTCTTTTTATGATTGTTTGGTTAAAAGTTTTAAAAGAGTTACTGAATTGTATATCATAAAAACTTTTAAAATAGAAAAATCACCTAATACTGAAAAAGAGGGTATCACAGATAAGCAAAGAAGTTTTATAGAGGATAAAATGAAATATAATTCTCAGGTAATAGAGAAAGAACTTGATAAAATGCAGGTATCATCTATAAAAGAGCTTACAAAGGCTCAAGCTTCACAAATTATTACTTTTATTCAAGGTAATAAACATAGAAGTAAAGAATTTTAAGAGGTTATATTAGCAAATTAATAACTTCGAAAAATAATTTTTAAGGAGGAATTTATGAAAAAAAGCTATTTTACAGTAGAAGAAATCAGTCGTTCGGAAATGGCGAACAAGTCAAATATAAAGAATATTCCTAATAGATTAGAACTTCATAATATTGAAACTATAACTATTCCACAAATGAATATTATTAGAGAATTTTTAGGAGTTCCTATCATTGTGAATAGTGGTTATAGGTGTAAAGAATTAAATAGAAAAGTTGGAGGAGTTTATAACAGTAAGCACCTTGAAGGACTAGCTGTCGATGGAATACCAAAAGGTTTAAATCTTAGAGAATGTTGGAATAAACTAAGAGATAGTAAATACGCAAGTCTTTTAGACCAGTGTATTCTTTATGAAAAAAGGGGATTTATACATTTTGGATTTACAGTAGGAATACCAAGACAACAATTTTTTGAAAAATAAGGGGGAGTGATAAATGGGGGTAGTGTTATTATTTTTAAAAAAATTTGTAGTTAAATATTTTACATCATTAGCACTTGAAAAAATAGTTATAATATTTCTTAGAGAGCTAGTAAAAAGAACAGATAGTAAAGTTGATGATGAATTGTTTGAAGCAGTATTCAATCAAACTAAAGTAGGCGAGGAGCAATGAGGGTACTGCTTGAAAAAATGAAAAATATTAGTGAATCTGTTATAGCTATTGTGACAGCTACAAGTGTTATTATAGGAGTTCTATTAGCAATATACAATGGAATATATAGATTAAATCAGACTGTGACTTCAGTTGTAAAGGCTATACCTTTACTAGAAGAACATAATAGATTTTTAGAAATTACAGTTGACTATGACATATATCTTGCAGAAAGTCAACTAAATGAAAAAGGTGGAATAGATATGTTGCTGATGAGAAAATTAGTTCAGTATGAATCGGAACTAGCTTTAACATCTGAACAACTGAATAATATAAAATACTTAAAAAGTAAAAGTAAATATTATCAATAAAAAAATAGAACAGAGAAACAATATAAGAGGGAGAAATCCCTCTTACTTTTTTATTGACGTCTACTTTAGAGAAATGTTATAATAGAATAAAGTTGCCAGTTTCATTCTTAGAGCATAATATTTCTCTAGGAATTACCAATAGTCTAAGTAATTTAGATTATTGGTTTTTTATATTATTAAATATCATTTTAAATTATAAAATAAAAAGTGGTTGTCAATTATTAGTTGATAACCACCTTTTTTAATGCTATAATAAATTATAGATTTTTAGCTAGAAGATAAAAAGTACCCTAAAATTTAGCTCGTATCTAGGCACCACTTTTAAGAATTAATCTCCTAGTTTTAGGAGATTTTTTTTATTATTAAAATATTTTTTATAATAAAAAAGGAATTACTAAATTTTATCTCTTTGGTAATTCCTCTTTATTTTAATTATTTCTTTGAAAACATTGGAACTATTTCTTCTTCTTCATCATAAGCGTCAAACTCTTTTTTTAGTTCAACATTTTCATACTCTAAGAAATACTTTCCAGTTTTTGGTATAGTACAAATTGTATTCTCTCCAAGATATAATATTTGTCCCTCTTGAATGAATAAAGCTCCGTTCAAGAAATCAAGTATTCTTCTTTTTACGCTATCATTTACATCTGATAGGTTTATATGAACATATTTTTGAGCTTTGATATACTCAATGTATTTCAAACACTCTTCAAATCTTTTTGGTTTAAAAAAGGCTATATCATAATTCATATTGTATCACTCCCTATATTTTTTCTTTTATGATTTTTATTATCTCTTCTTCTGTTAATGTAGTCGTAAATCCAGCAGCCTTTCTATGACCTCCACCATCAAAAGATTTCGCTACTTCGTTTACGTCTATATCTCTTTTACTTCTTAGACTTCCTTTTATTTTTCCATTTCCCTCTTCTTTTAGGAAAACTGCTACTTCACAATCTTTATATTCAAGTAATTTTTCAACTATTCCCTCCGTTTCATCTTTTTGAATATTATTTTTTGTCATAAAATCCTTTGTAAGTAAAAATGAAACTAATTTTTTCTCGTTATCTATTTTCATTTCTGACAGAGCAATTCCTAAAGTTCTTATAAATCCTAAAGTTCTACTTCTATAAATTTCGTTTATTATATTATCTCTATCAATTCCTAGAGCTAGCAACTCTCCAGCAATTCTGAAAGTATCCATTGATGTAGAATCATATTGAAAGTTTCCAGAATCTGTAACTATTCCTGTATATAGGCTTTCTCCTGCTAAAGTATCTATTTCAATTCCTAAATCTTTTATAACTCCATAGACAACTTCACTAGCTGAGGAGATATTTTTTACAATGTTTAAATCTCCGTAATTATCATTACTTATATGATGGTCTATATTCACCAAGAAAGCATCTTTTCTTAAATCTGCCACCTTTCCTATTCTTTTAAATACAGCTGAGTCAACAACTATAAAAAGGTCTGCTTTTGGCTCGTCTTTTAGTTCATCAAATTTTTCTATTTTTTCAGTTCCTTTTAAAAAAGAATAATTATAAGGAACTTTATCTTCTAATATAAATCTTATACTTTTATCTGGATATTTTTTTGTTAAAGCCAGATAAAGCCCTAATCCACTTCCTATAGCATCTCCGTCAGGATTAATATGAGAAGAGATTATTATATTTTTACTTTCCTCTATTTTCTGTAAAAGCATATTTTGCCCCTTTCTTTTGGCTAAGTTTTTCTTATATTGTATTATACATTATTTGGGACTAAATTCAAAATATTTTTTTATTTCTTAAAAACTCCCTTTAACTTTTGATAGCTGTCTTCTGGGTTATGTCCCAATTTTTTCGCCATCAAGTTCATAACAACTATTTCTACCATTGCCGCAGCATTTCTTCCAGATGACATATATAGCTCAGCCTTATAAACCTCTTTATCCAATATTTTATCTGTTCCAGTAGAATAGTTTACCCTTGTCAAATAATCATCAGTTTCTTGCTCTTTAATCTCGATTATAGCCTCTACATTCTTGCTTAAAACAACAGAACTCATTCCGTATAAAGTTTTTATATCAATTATTCCAAGACCTCTTATCTCCATAAAGAATGGTAATTTTGACGCAGTTCCTATAACTTCTCCATCTGTACTTTTTCTAAATTTTACCAAGTCATCAGCTACAAGTCTGTGACCTCTATGGATAAGCTCAAGAGCTGTTTCACTTTTTCCAATTCCACTTCTTCCAGTTAAAAGGACACCAAGTCCATACATCTCTAAAAATACTCCGTGGACTGTAAGAGTTTCCGCAAATTGTTGCTCTAAATATGAGTTAAGACTAGCAATTACTCTTGATGGAGTTTTTTCTGATGATCTTAACACAATTTTTTTATTCTCTTTTACCAATGTCTTAAAATCTTCAGGAAGTTTCAAATCTCCACACAGTATTATGCTTGGAAAATTGTACGAAAAGAATTTCTCCAAATTTTCCTTTCTCTTATTAGGAGGTAGTTGCTCTAAATATTCAAGCTCTATGTTAGTTATAAGTTGTAAACCTTTATTTTCATAAGTTTCTTCTTCCAAATTAAAATATCCAGAAAGAGCCATTGCAGGTCTTGTTATACTAGTAGATGTTATATAGTTTTCTTTTAGATAATCTTTTCCATATAATATCTCTAGTCCATTATTAACTCTTACGAATTCTTCCATAGAAAGTTTTTTTTCGTCCATATCTTCCCCTCTTTTTTTTCTCGCTCTTTTTTCCATAATAATTCTTTGAGATTCTTCCATAAAATATTTTGCTGAGTTTACTCCAAGAAGTTTTAATCTCGAGTCAATAGCAGCTGTCTCTATTACTACTGCCAAGTTTCTTCCCTTTCTTGCTGGAAGAGTGATTTTCTTTATAGGATAATCAAGTATCTCCTCATAAACTTCATCAAGTCCAAGTCTATCATAAAACTTTTTATCTTGCCATGGCTCTAACTCCACAATAAGCTCTATTTTCTTACTCATCTCGTTAGATATTATCCCAAAATTCAAAGTAAGATTTATATCCTCTTGATCTTCTCCCATAAGCAAGAAAAAATCTTTCTCTGGGTGTGTAAGAACTCTTGTATTATATCCAATAAGTCCTCTGTCTGTTTCTTTTACCAAGATATTAGTATCAGAGATAAATTTATGTCCTCTTTCAATAAGCTCTATTGTAGCTCCCATTTTAATATCTCTTTCACCTTTTAGGATAACTCCCATTCCGTACACATCAAGAAGAATAACATCATTTATTATAGTCTCTCTTCCTAGCATATTTCTCAAATAATCATTTAAATCTCTTATAAATTCAGTGGTTCTATGTTTTGTTCTAAGCACCACCTTATTATAAATCTTAGCTCTTTCTAAGATTGTTTCCACATCTTTAACTTTAGAGCTAAGTACCAAAGCTGGAAATTTATGAGAAAAATATTGGTCTAGTATAGCGTCTCTTTTTTCCTCACTAAGTCTTGAAAGATATTCACTTTCTTTATGTCCCATTACGTGAATAGATCTTTGAAGTTCCTCTTTATCCATAAAAAATCCAGTAAATTCATAACCAGCTCTATGGATATCATTTGCCATTATATTTTGTTCAAAATCTCCGTCAACTAATATTTCTAATTTAAAATGTTTTACTATATCTCTAAGAGTTACTGTTTTTTCTTGACCTATCACTTATTGCCTCCTAGTTATTTTTCGTCGATTTTTATCTCTTTGATTATTTTATTTTCATCTAAAAAAGCCATTCTCAAAGTGTTGGTATTTTTATTCTCCTTAACGATTATATTTTTTATTTGGTGTAAATACCCTGCCTCTTTATAGCATAAGAAACATACTATTACCCCTATCACTGTATTAGTTATAAATAACAATATCTTTTTTAAAATCTTCATCTTTTAAACTTCCTTTTTAAATTTTTCACAAGTATAAAATGAACCACATACAACTATTACTTTTCTACCAAAAGATTTAGCTATTTCATAAGATTTTTTCATATCCTCACAAACCTCATAAATACTTGATTTATCAGAATGTTCATAGATACTTGCTCCCTCTAAACCTCTTGGATTTTCACTTAGAGAAGTAAGGATTATCTTATCACTCATATCTTCACAAATTTCAAGCATCTCATCTATCTTTTTATCTTTTAATATAGATACAATAAGTACCACTTCATCTTTTTTATAACCTTGTTTTATTATTTTTCTAAGGTTGCTCATTCCATCTATGTTGTGAGCTCCCTCTAAAACTGTCAACGGTTCATTTTTATAAATTTCAAATCTACATTGCCATTTAATTTCTTTTACCGCGTCCATTATCACTTCATCAGATATTCCCAATCTTTTTAAAGCCTCATAAGCACATAGGAAATTTTTTACTTGATAATCTCCAAAAAGAGAAAGTTTATATTTTTTATCATCTATCTCTATATTAGTTACAAAGTTTTTAAAATCTAATTTATAATCTATATTTTTATATTTTTCCAAAACATTAGTATAATCTTTTTTCTTTTCAACTATCGCTTTTAAAAATTCTGGATTGCTATCTCCTACTATTACATAGCTTTTATCTTTTATTATTCCCGCTTTTTCTCTAGCTATTTCATAAATAGTTTTTCCTAGATATTCAGTATGATCTATTGATACATTAGTAATGATAGCTATATCAGAATCTACAACGTTAGTAGCATCAAATCTTCCGCCCATTCCAACTTCCAACACAACATACTCTACCTCTCTCATTGAGAAATATAAAAACATCATAGCTGTTGTTACTTCAAAGAAAGTAGGTGTTATTTCTAACTCTTTTATTTTTTCTCTTACAATTCCATATACTTTTGTTATATCTTCATCAGATATATCTTGACCATTCACTCTTATTCTTTCATTAAACTTTAAAATGTGAGGAGAAGTATATTTTCCTACTTTATATCCTTGTTTTAAAAGTACAGTTTCCACTATTGTGGCTGTTGACCCTTTTCCATTAGTCCCTGTAATATGGACTATTTTATAATTTTTTTCAGGATTTCCCAAAGAATCACATATTTTCTGAATATTTTCTAGCCCCAATTTAATTCCGTGTAAGGAATAAGAATATAATTCGTTTAAAAGTTCGTTCATTTCCATTTTATCACATTCTTTCTTAATAAATTTATCTATAAGAGAATTATAACATATTTTTTATGATTATAGAATTTTAATTTTATATAGAATAATAATTTTTTTTAAGGTATAATATAGTAAGTTAATTTAGCCATTAAGGAGGATTATTTTATGGAAAAAAATTTTGTTCATTTACATCTACATACTGAATATAGTCTTCTTGATGGAGTTGGAAAAATAGAAGAGTATATTGAAAAAGCTAAAAGTTTAAAAATGAAAGCTTTAGCTATTACTGACCACGGAAATATGTTTGGAGCTATTGAAATGTATCAAAAAGCTCTTGCTAGTGGTATCAAACCAATTATCGGAATGGAAGCTTATGTTTCGGAGTTTGGGGCAGAGTCAAAAGAGGGAAGAATTTTCCATTTGGTTTTACTAGCTCAAAACAATACTGGTTATAAAAATCTTATAAAAATCTCATCTTTTGCTTATACACAAGGTTTTTATTACAAACCAAGAGTTGATAAAGAATTTCTTAAAAATCACAGTGAGGGGATTATCGCCCTTTCAGCTTGTATGCAGGGAGAAATTTCGAGAAGAGTTTTAGATAGAGAAAGTGACGAAAATATAGAAAAATCTATAAATGAGTATATAGCTATTTTTGGAAAAGATAATTTTTATATAGAAGTTCAAGGAAATGGAATAAAAGAACAAAAAGAATTAAATAAAAAGTTAAAAACTTTGGCAGAAACTTTTGATTTAAAGCTTGTAGCTACAAATGATACTCACTATGTGA
Source organism: Fusobacterium perfoetens (assembly GCF_021531475.1). NCBI lineage: Bacteria > Fusobacteriati > Fusobacteriota > Fusobacteriia > Fusobacteriales > Fusobacteriaceae > Fusobacterium > Fusobacterium perfoetens. The sequence continues at coordinate 56,878 of NZ_JADYTX010000003.1, forward strand.
ATAAAGGAGATGACACTTTACAAGATATTCTTCTTTGTATTCAGACTGGTGCTAAAGTTTCTGAAGAAAAAAGAATGAGGATTGAAACTGATGAGTTATATTTTAAATCTCGTGAGGAGATAATCCAATCACTCGGAGAAGAATATATCGAGGGAGTTAATAACACTGAAGAGATTGCTAGCCGTTGCAATGTTTCTATTGAGTTTGGAAAGTTTAAATTTCCTTATTATGAAATTCCAGAAAATTTTTCATCTACAAGCGATTTTCTAAAACACCTTGTCTATAAAGGTTTAGAAGAAAGATATCCTTTTGGTATATCAAATGAAATTTTAGAAAGAGCCGAGTACGAACTTTCTATCATCAATAGAATGGGGTATGCTGAATATTTCGTCGTTGTTTGGGACTTTATAAATTTTGCTAAAAATAATAATATTCCAATAGGACCGGGAAGAGGTTCTGCTGCTGGAAGTTTGATTGCTTATGCTCTTAAGATAACAGAGCTTGACCCTTTAAAATATAATCTGATTTTTGAGAGATTTTTAAACCCTGAAAGAGTTTCAATGCCAGATATTGATATTGATATTTGCCAAGAAAGACGTCAAGAGCTTATTGACTATGTAACAAATAAATATGGAATTGATAAAGTTGCTCAGATTATAACTTTTGGAACTTTAAAAGCTCGGGCTGCTATAAGAGATGTTGGACGTGTCCTTGATGTTCCTATCTCAAAGGTTGATAAAGTTGCAAAACTTATTCCTTTTAACTACTCAATAAAAGATTCCCTTGAGGAGATAAAAGAGTTTCGTGATATTTATCAAACTGATTCTCAGATAAAAAAAATTGTTGATTATTCAAAAAAATTAGAAAATAAAGTAAGACACTCATCTATCCACGCTGCTGGTATCGTTATCACAAAGGATTCTTTAGACGAAACTGTCCCAGTCTTCAAGGATAAAGATTCTACAGTTGCCACACAATATCAGATGAAAGAGTTAGAAGACCTTGGACTTTTAAAAATGGACTTTCTTGGTCTTAGAAATCTTACAAACCTACAAAGAACCATTGATTATATAAAAGAAAACTTAAAAGAGGATATAAATCTTTCAGATATTCCTCTTGATATAAAAGAAGTTTATCAAATGCTTTCTGAGGGAGATACTCTTGGAGTTTTCCAACTTGAATCTTTAGGAATTAGAAAACTTTTAAGAAGATTAAAACCGGATAAATTTGAAGATATTATCGCCTTACTTGCTCTTTATCGTCCCGGTCCTTTAGGTTCTGGAATGGTTGATGATTTCATAAACTGTAAAAATGGTATCTCTCAAATAAAATATCCTGATGATTCCTTAGAAGACATTTTAAAAGGTACATACGGAGTTATACTTTATCAAGAGCAGGTAATGAGTATTGCCAATAGAATGGCTGATTACTCTTTGGGAGAAGCTGACCTTTTAAGAAGAGCTATGGGTAAGAAAAAATTTAGCATAATGAATGAAAACAGAGAAAAATTTATCTCTCGTTCTATGGCTAAAGGTTATTCTGAAGAAATTGCTAGTGAAATATTTGATTTGATTTACAAATTTGCTGGTTATGGATTTAATAAATCCCATTCGGCAGCTTATGCTTTAGTTGCCTATTGGACAGCTTATTTCAAATATAAATATCCAAAATTTTATTATGCTGCCCTCATGACATCTGAGATGAAAAATATTGATGATATTGCAGTGTATCTACAAGATGCCAAAAGACACAATACTATCATCGAACTTCCAGATGTAAATAAGCCTGCATCAAAGTTTATTGTAAAAGATGGAAAGATTCTTTTTGCTCTATCTGCTATCAAAAATGTAGGAGAAAAAGTAGCTGAAAGTATAAAAAAGGAGTGGGAAGAAAATGGAGATTACAAATCCTTTGAAGATTTTGTTATAAGAACTAAGATTTACGGAGTAAATAAAAAAACTTTAGAGGCTCTTATATTTGCTGGAGCTTTAGACTCAGTTCCCGGTAACAGAAATGAAAAACTTTCATCACTTGGAAAACTTATTGACTATGCTACTAAGGTTTCAAAAGAGGACGAGATTCAACAAATGAACCTTTTTGGAGATGCAAAATCCACTATTAACTCTTTTACTTTAGCAAATGCTCCTGATTTTTCATTGGAAGAAAAGTTAGAAAAAGAAAAAGAGGTTCTTGGATTTTATTTCAGTGGACACCCTCTTGATAAATATATAAATCTTATAAACTCCTTTGAATATACTCCAACAAATCTTGTAAAAAATGAGCAAGAAGGAAAAGATATTCAACTATTTGGTATTTTAAGAAATATAAAAAAAATAGTTACAAAAAATTCTGGAGAGATTATGTGTGTATTTGAGATAGAGGACTTTACAGGAATTGTTTCTTGTATCGCTTTTCCTAGAACTTTCACAAATTTCCAAAATGAGTTTTTAGAGGGAAACAAAGTATATATCCAAGGTAGTATCCAAGTAGATTATTTCAATGGAAACGAGAATAAAAAAGTCATTGTAAGAACTATTTCAAGTATAGAAACTGTCCTGAAAAGACGCTCTTTGACTACTTACATACTTTTGCAAGAAAAAGACAAAGATAAATTTTCAAGTCTTTTAAATATTTTAAAAAAACATTTAGGAGAATCTCCAGTTTATTTCGCTCTTAAAACAGAAACTAGAAAAGAAGTGAAGTTATCCAAATATAAAATTACACCTGATATTTATTTTATTGATAAAATTACAAAATTATTAGGTGAAAATTGCTTAAAGTTTAAATAAAAAGCTGATTTTTTGTTGATAGTTAATTTTATTTGTGATAAAATAAATACATATCTTAACTACTTATTAATATTGAAAAAATTTTGGGAGGAACTGTGGAAGATAAGCTAATAATCGATAGATTAATTGATATCCTAACTAAAAATGAGCTTTCTGAAATAAAATTTCAGGACAAAGATTTTAAAATAAACATAAAAAAAGATATCACAATAAAAGAAGAGGCTCCTGTGATTGAGCCTGTTGAAGAGGTTTCTTCTGAGGAAGAGGATACAATATATATAAAATCAGCTAATATTGGTAAATTCTTCTTCTATGATAAAACTGGTGTTCCTTTGATAGCTGTTGGACAAACAATCAAAGTTGGACAAACAATCGGATATATTTCCACTGTTGGTATAAAAACTTCTATAAAATCAGAAGTAGCTGGAACAGTTGAGCAAATACTTCTTAAAAATGGAGAGGTTACTGACTATGGAAAAAATTTAATAAAACTTAAAAAAATAGTTGATTAGTTTATAGTTTGGAGGAAATAAATTGAAAAAATTACTTATTGCTAATAGAGGGGAGATTGCAGTGAGAATTATAAGAGCTGCCAAAGAGCTTGGAATAAAAACTGTAGCTGTTTATTCTGAGGCAGACAAAGATAGTCTTCACGTAAAAATGGCTGACGAAGCTGTTTGTATAGGACCTGCTGCTGCTATTGATTCTTACTTAAAAATTCCTAATATTATAGCTGCTGCTGAGATAACTGGTGCTGATGCTATTCACCCGGGATATGGATTTTTAGCTGAAAATTACAGATTTGCAAAGATATGTAGAATTCACAATCTTATCTATGTTGGCCCAAACCACGAATGTATAAAACAGATGGGGGACAAAGCTACTGCTAGACAAAAAGCTATTGAAAATGATGTACCTGTAACTAATGGTACTGGAATAATAATAAATATAGAAGATGCTAAAAAAGAGATAGCTGAAAGAATTGGTTACCCTGTAATGATAAAAGCCACTGCTGGTGGTGGTGGAAAAGGTATGAGAATTGCCAGAAATGACCAAGAGTTAGAAAAAAATATAGTGGCTGCTCAAAATGAGGCTGAGGCTGCTTTCAACAATCCAGATGTTTTTGTCGAAAAATTTGTAGAAAATCCAAAACATATTGAGATACAAATCGTTGGAGATAAACACGGAAATATAATTCATCTTGGAGAAAGAAACTGTTCTATCCAAAGAAGAAACCAAAAACTTATAGAAGAATCTCCATCATTTAAACTTCCTGAAAAAGTAAGACGTGCTATGGGAGAAGCTGCAGTTCGTCTTGCAAAATCAATCGGATACGACTCAGCTGGAACATTAGAATTCTTAGTTGATTCAAACAACAAATTCTACTTTATGGAAATGAACACAAGAATCCAAGTTGAACATACAGTTACTGAGGCTGTTACAGGTTTAGATATTATAAAACTTCAAATCAGTCTTGCAGAGGGAGATAGACTTAATATCTCTCAAGAGGATATCATTCCTTATGGACATGCTATCGAATGTAGAATAAATGCTGAAGATACTAAAAATCATTTTATTCCTTGTCCAGGAAAAATAACAAAATATGTTGTTCCAGGGGGAATCGGTATAAGAGTTGATTCTCACTCTTACCAAGGATATGAAATATCTCCATATTATGATTCTATGATAGGAAAAATAATTACTTTTGGAATGGATAGAGAAGAGGCTATTGCCAGAATGAAGAGAGCTTTAAATGAGTTTATCATTGAGGGAGTTGAAACAACTATTCCTTTCCACTTAAAAGTCTTAGAAAATAAAAATTATTTAAAAGGTAACGTTACAACTTCTTTTATCGAAAAAGAATTTGGTTTATAAAAAAATAATAATAAATTATTTACAAATGAAGGAGGCTTTAATATGAATAACTTAGGAAACATTAAAATCGCTGATGATGTAGTAAAAACAATAGCTGCAAAAGCAACAGAAGATGTTGAGGGAGTTTATAAACTAGCCGGAGGTGTTGCTGACGAGTTTGGAAAAATCCTTGGTAAAAAAAGAGGAATAAATGGTGTTAAAGTAGAAGTTGGAGAAAAAGAATGTAGCATCGATACTTTCATAATTGTAAAACATGGTTATCCAATCTCTGAAGTTGCAAAAAAAGTTCAAGAATCTGTTCTTGAAGCAGTATCTAGTTTAACTGCTTTAAAAGTTATAGAAGTTAACGTTTTTGTTCAAGATGTAAAAATTGAAGATGTAAAAGGAATTAAAGACGAATCTGAAACTACTGGTGAAATAGAATAATAAAAGGACGTGATTTATATGTTTAAAAAGGTTCTATTTTTTATCGCTTGGGTAGGAATTTTTGTTCTTTCAGTGGCAGGAATAATTTTCTCTGTACGTCCATTAGATCAAAGATTATTACTAAGCTTTAAACCTGATCAATTACAGCACCCAATATATGTTATTTTCTTGGGTATATCTGTAGTTTATTTTGTTCTTTCATTAATAAAATTCTTTAGCCTTTTCAATAGAACTAATGGATACCTTATCAATGGTTCAAATGGAGAAGTTTTAGTATCTACTGAATCAATCAAAAGTATTATAAAAGAATCTCTTGAAAATGATACTGAAGTAAAAAATTTAAAAATCCTTTGTGGAAAAAGTGGAAAAAAATATAAAGTTACACTTTTTATAGATCTTCACACAACAAGAAGTATTGCAGAAAAATCTGCTGAAATTCAACAACTTATAAAAGATGAACTTTTCAAAAGACTTGAATTAGAAATAAGCGTTGTTGAAATAAAAATTTCTAAAGTTTCTACAAAAGCTGACTAATTCTATTAAGAGGTGATAAAAGTGTTAGAAGAGTTTATATATTCTTTTTTAGAAAATAGAAAAAAAATCTTAGGTGGAATTATTGGTTTTGTAGTTTCAATCCTATTTATTTCTTTTGGTTTACTATCTACATTGTTTATAGTTGCTATGACAATTCTAGGTTATAATCTTGGAAATATGGAATATAAAAATTTATTAACAAAATTTAAAGAATTATTAAGTAATATGCTTAATAAAATTGATACAAATTAGAAAAAGGGGAAGAAATGACTAGAAAAGCTGCTAGAGAGCAATTATTTAAATTAATATTTGAGGCAGAGATGAAAGAAACTGCTTTAAAAGATATTTTCGATTCTTTTATGCAAAGAGTTGTAGAAGATGAACTAGAAATATCTAATAGTTCTATGGAATTTATAAAAAAATACTGTTTAGGTATTGATGAACATTCTGAAGAAATATTAAATAAAATAAACAATACTATGGAAGGTTGGAGTTTTGACAGAATAGGAAATGTTGAAAAAGCTCTTTTAAAAGGTGCTGTATACGAACTTTCTTATGAAGATACTCCTAAAGAAATAGTTATAAATGAAACTATCGAACTTGCTAAAAAATACGGAGATACAAAATCTTTTGAATTCTTAAATGGAGTTTTAGCAAAATTTGTATAATTAAAATTAAGAGCTATTGCAAGTAAATTTTTATTTGCTAGCTCTTTTTTATATTCGGAGGAAATATTTTGAAAAAAGCTATTATATATATTCATGGAAAAGGTGGAAGTTCTTTTGAAATAAACCAATATAAAGAAAGTTGTTTGGGATTTGATATGATTGGAATAGACTACAATGAATATTTGCTGTGGATCGTGGAAAAACAAATAAAATCAGTTTATGAAAAAGTAGAAAAAACTTATGAGGAAATTTATATTCTTGCAAATAGCATTGGAGCTTATTTCGCTATGCACACTTTACAAAATAGTAATATTAAAAAAGCTCTCTTTATATCTCCCATTCTTGATATGAAGCAACTTATTTTAAATATGATGAATTGGGCAAATGTAAGTGAAGAAATTCTTTGTGAGAAAAAAGAAATTCCTACTGATTTTAAAGAGACATTATCTTGGAAATATCTGTGTTTTGTGAGAGAAAATCCAATAATATGGAATATTCCTACTGAAATTTTATATGCAGAAAAAGACAATTTAACTTCACATGAAACAGTAGATAAATTTATCAAAAATCATAATGCTCATTTTACTGTAATGGAAAATGGAGAGCATTAGTTTCACACTGAGGAACAACTTATATTTCTAAACAACTGGTTAAAACAATCTCTTTAATTTTAAAATATTTTTTTAGAAAAAATGCTGAGAAAAATTTTCTCAGCACTTTTATTTTTATTTAAACATATTTAAGAAGAAAGTGATAATAGCAGCATTTGTAAAGTTACTGATAAGACCACCTATTACTGGTACAACGAAGAAAGCGATTTTTGAATATCCGTATTTGTCACAAACAGTTTTCATTGTTGCCATTGATACTGGTACAGCTCCTAAACCAAATCCTGTATGTCCTACTGCCATAACTGCTGCGTCGTAGTTTTTTCCAAGTAATCTGAAAGAGATTAATACTGCGAAAAGTGATATAAATACTACTTGAGCTATAAGAAGTATAAACATTGGAATTGCAAGGTCAGCTAGTTGCCATAATTTCATAGTCATTATTGACATTGTAACAAACATTGCAAGAGAAATTTCTCCTAAAGTATCGATTGATTCATATAAAGCCTCATCTTCACCAATAAAGTTATCATAAACAAGTCTTATAATTAATCCACCTAACATACATAAAACATGGATAGGTAAGTTTACACCAGGTAAAACTCTTTTAAGGATAACAAGAAGTGTAGCTCCAAATCCACAAGCAATAAACATTAAACAAGCTGCATTTAAGCTTCTAGCTTTATTCATCACAAATTCTTTTTGATTAGCTTTTTCCATTTCAGCTATTTCTTCAGCAGTTGAGTTTCCTTTTAAACCATATTTTTGAACGATAGCATTTCCTAAAGGTCCACCAACGATACAACCAGAAATTAATCCAAATGTAGCAGCAGCAATAGCAACTTCAACAGCTCCAGTAGCTCCCATTTGTTCAGCGATAGGTGCAAATGAAGCAGCATTTCCGTGTCCACCAGTCATTGGGATAGAACCAGTCATAAGAGCGATCAAAGGTTTAATTCCTAAAACTTTTCCAAGTCCAACAGCCACAACATTTTGTAAAAATGCAGTTGCAGCAGCAAGAATTGAGAATATAACAATTAGTTTTCCACCTTTTTTAAGTAAGCTAAGTCCAGCAGCAGCTCCACTAGCAGCGAAGAATAAACAATAAAATAAAGTATTTGTAGTTTTACTATCAAATTTAAACTCCATAATTCCATTAACATATAACACACAAGCTATTATTGCAAATAAAAGCCCTCCAACAACAGCTGATGGTATACAATATTTTTTCAAAATAGGAAATTTCTTTCTTAAATAATCTCCTAACCAAATAAGTAAAACAGTGAACGCAAGTGTTTGGAACATATCCAATTTAATTTGTAACATTTTCTCTCCTTTTCTTTAATTAAAATTTATTTTTTTAAATACTTTTTTAAGTACTTACCTGTATAACTTTTTCTTGACCTAGCGACTTCTTCTGGAGTACCAATTTTTACAATAGTTCCTCCGCCGTTTCCACCCTCTGGGCCAATATCTATAATATAATCAGCTGTCTTTATAACATCTAAGTTATGTTCTATTACAACAACTGTATTTCCTTTTTCAACGAGTCTTTCTAAAACTTCTAATAATTTTTTTACATCATCAAAATGTAATCCTGTTGTAGGCTCATCTAAAATATAAATTGTTCTTCCAGAAGAAACTTTTGAAAGTTCTGTGGCAAGTTTAATTCTTTGTGCTTCTCCTCCTGATAAAGTTGTAGCTGGTTGACCTAGTTTTATATATCCAAGTCCCACATCAACTAAAACTTTTAATTTTCTTTCAAGAGATGGTACAGCTTTAAAAAATTCATAAGCTTCATTTATACTCATATCCAAAACATCTGATATGGTTTTTCCTTTATAATAGACCTCTAAAGTTTCTTTATTATATCTTTTTCCGTGACAAACATCACATTCTACATAGACATCTGGCAAAAAGTTCATCTCTATTTTTAAAATTCCAGCTCCTTGACAAGCCTCACATCTTCCACCTTTTACATTAAAAGAAAATCTTCCTTTTTCATACCCTTTCATCTTTGCATCTTTGGTTTGTGCAAAAATATCTCTTATCTCATCAAAAACTTTTGTATAAGTAGCTGGATTTGAACGAGGAGTTCTACCAATAGGTGTTTGATCTATATCAATAACTTTATCTAAATTTTCTACCCCCTCTATTTTATCATAGGCTAGTGGATAAAGTTTTCCATTGTTTAACTCATTAAATAAAATAGGATACAAGGTTTGATTTATTAGTGTAGATTTTCCACTTCCACTTACTCCTGTAACTACAGTCATAACTCCAAGAGGAATTTCCACATCAATATTTTTTAAATTATTTCCCTTTGCTCCAAAAAGTTTTATAGTTTTTTCAAAAGTTCTTCTTTTATCAGGAACTTCTATTTTTTTAGTTCCATTTAGATATTCTCCTGTCAAAGAGTTAGGATTATTTTTTATATCACTCGGTGTTCCAAATGCTACTAAATCTCCACCAAATTCTCCTGCCCCTCTTCCAAGGTCTAATATCCAATCAGCTTGATTCATTGTATCTTCGTCGTGTTCTACTACAACTAAAGTATTTCCAATATCTCTAAGTCTTGTTAAAGATTCCAAAAGTTTATCATTATCTCTTTGATGAAGTCCGATACTTGGTTCATCTAAAACATATAAAACTCCTGTAAGACCAGATCCAATCTGAGTAGCAAGTCTTATTCTTTGACTTTCTCCACCTGATAGAGTTTTTGTGGCTCTAAAAAGTGAAAGATAATCAAGTCCTACATTTATCATAAAATTAAGTCTTTCTCTTATCTCTTTTAATATCTCTTTAGATATTTTTTCCTGTTTTTCTGTAAGAGTTATTCCGTTAAAAAATTCCAAAGTCTCTTTTATACTCATCTCACAGATTTCAATAATGTTTTTTCCATTTATTGTTACTGCTAAAACCTCAGGTTTTAATCTTTTTCCGTGACAATATTTACACTCTTTTTCAATCATAAATTTATTTTCTATCTCTTCTTTTTGAGACTCTGAAAAACTTTCTTTATGTCTTTTTTCTAGCCCTTTGATTATTCCATGAAACTCTCTTAAACCGTGGAAAGAAAAATCTTTTCCCTCATAATCAAATCTATATCTTTTATCAGTTCCGTTAAAAATTATATCAATTTTTTCTTTTGATAAATCTTTCACTGGAATATCGCAATCTATATTAAAAGTTTTACACATAGCTTGGAACATTGCCCAAGTCCAACCTTTTCTGGTTGATGCTCCAGGAATATATATTCCCCCATCATTGATTGAAAGTTTTTTATCTATAATCAATTTATTTGGGTCTATCTCAAGATTTTGCCCAAGCCCATTACAATGTGGACAAGCTCCATAAGGTGCATTAAATGAAAAAAGTCTTGGAGTAAGTTCTGGAATGCTTACATCTTCGTGATAAGGGCAAGCATAGTTTTCACTGTAAAGATAGTCCTCACCATTTGAATTTATTATAACCTTTCCCTCTGAAAGTTCTGTAGCAGTTTCAACAGATTGATTAAGTCTAGTTTCAAACTCTCTATCACCTTTTTTTAAAACAAGTCTGTCTACTACAACTTCAATAGTATGTCTTTCGTTTTTATCAAGATTAATCTCATCTTCAAGATATAAAATCTCTCCGTTAACTCTAGCTCTTACAAAACCTTTTTTCACCAAGTTTAAAAATAGATTTTTATGAGTTCCTTTTTTCTCCTTAACCACTGGAGATAAAATTATAAGTTTTGATTTCTCATCAAATTTTTCTATTATACTATCAACTATCTCTTCAATACTTTTTCTATCCACTGGAGTTCCACAGATTGGGCAATGAGCTATACCTATATGAGCAAACAAAAGTCTCATATAATCATAAATCTCTGTTACAGTTCCAACTGTTGATCTTGGATTTTTATTAGTTGTCTTTTGCTCGATTGAGATTGCTGGTGAAAGTCCCTCGATAGAATCTACCTCAGGTTTTTTCATCTGTCCTATAAATTGTCTTGCATAAGCTGATAAACTTTCAACATATCTTCTTTGTCCCTCAGAATAAATTGTATCAAAAGCTAGTGATGATTTTCCACTTCCACTTACTCCTGTTACTACTACAAATTTATTTTTAGGAATTTCAACGTCGATATTTTTTAAATTATGTTCTCTCGCTCCTTTTATTATTAATTTATCTAACATTTTTTCACCTCATAAATATTTTACCACATCTTTAAATAAAATTATCTATAAAAAATTATATATATTTTATATTTATTTATTATTAATCATTTGATTTTAATATTTTTTATGTTATAATCTATGTATAATATTTTATAAAAGATTGGAGTAAAAAATGAAAATTTTAGGAATTGACCCCGGTACTGCCATAGTTGGTTTTTCTATCCTTGAATATGAAAACTCAAAAATAAATCTTATTGATTATGGTTGTATCTATACTGATAAAAATCTTCCTATGGAAGAACGTCTTTTAATAATTTTTAACGAACTTGAAAAAATTATCCAAAAATATTCTCCAGAACATATGGCTGTTGAAGAACTATTTTATTTTAAAAATAATAAAACTGTTATCTCTGTCGGAGAGGCTAGAGGTGTTATTTTATTAGCTGGTATGAAAAATAATCTGAAAATCTCTGAATACACTCCTCTTCAAGTAAAAATTGGTATCACTGGATATGGTAAAGCTGATAAAAAGCAAGTTCAGTTAATGGTAAAAACTCTTTTAAAACTTAAAGAGATTCCAAAACCTGATGACGCTGCTGATGCTATTGCAATAGCAATTACTCACATTAATTCTTTTAATAATTTACAGTTTAATACCTCTTTTTCATCAAATATCTCTACAAAAGCTCTTACAAAAACTAAAATGTCTGCAAAAGAATTTAGAGAACTTATGATTAACAAGTAAATTTTGGAATAAAAAAAGAACAGGTAACCTGTTCTTTTTTAGCTTTTATATTATTTAGCTTTGTTATAACGCTCAGCTACTAAATCCCAGTTTATTATTGTCATATATTTTTCTATGTAAGTTGGTCTTAAGTTTTGATAATCTATATAGTAAGCGTGTTCCCAAACGTCTATTGTTAAAAGAGGTACATAACCATCTTTTAATGGTGTTTCTTGATTAGCTGTTTTTATAACTTCTAACTTTCCATCTTTTAATACTAACCAAGCCCAACCAGAACCGAAAACTGTTGCTGCAGCTTTTTTAAACTCATCTATAAAGTTTTCAACACTTCCGAAATCTTCTACTATTTTATCTTTTAAATCTCCTTTAAGTTCTGTTGTATTTTGAGATGTTAAAGCTTCAAAGTAGAAATTGTGATTGTAAACTCCACCACCATTATTTGTTACTGGTGCAAGAAGATCTTTTGGAACTCTATCTAAATGAGATAAGATTTCTTCTAATTCTAGATTTTGTAATTCAGGTGCTTTTGATAAAGCATCATTTAAGTTATTTGTATAAGCATTTAAGTGTTTATCTTTGTGAAATTCTATTGTTGTTTTACTAATAACAGGTTCTAAAGCTGTGTACTCATAAGGTAACTCTCTTAAACTAAATGGATATTTTGACATATTAATTCCTCCTGTTTTCATTTTTGATTTTATTTTTCATCTTTTTTAAAATTGAAATCATTTCAATTTTTATAACCTATTGTAACATATTTTTCACTTTTTTACAAGTTTTTTATTTTATTTTTTTAAATTTTTCTATAAATTTTTTAAGAATAAAGGATTTTATGATGTAATTTATTATTTTTCGTAAATATTTTTATTAAAAAATTATTTTTTATTTTTCAAAAATAACCTCAATTTATTTTTGATTTTAATTTGTATTTTTTTAGAAAAAAATGTTGCGTTTTTTTTTTTTTTTTTTAAAAAATTAATAAAAGGGAGTAAATATTATGTTTGGAGGATTATTTTGATTGAAAAAAGTATTGAGAAAAGTCTAAAAAGATTTTTGAAAAGAAAAATTTCTGTTAATGAAAGTGTTGTTGTTAAATTTTTAATAACTGGTCTTATTGGAGCTACTCTTACTGCCTGTGGTGGCGGAGGAGGTGGAGGTTCTTCATCTGGAGGAGTAACACCACCTAAACCTGAAAATTCAATAAATGTTAATGAAGTATTTGGAAAGACTGAAATAACTGATAAAAAAGAAATAATCCTTGTTGGAGAAAAAACAGATTCTACTATTTCTAACAAACCTGCTATCTCTGCAAAAAATTCTACTGTAACTAATGAAGCTAATCTTAATCTTTCTGGAAAAAAAGTAACTGCTATTTCTGGTGTAAACTCTAATATCATCAATAAAGCTAATATCACTCTTAATGGAGAAGGAGCTACCGCTTTAAAAGGTGAAACTGATACAGTTTTAAAAAATAAAGCTCTTGAAATTTCTATCCAAAACAATGGAAATATAACTTTAAATGGTAAAAATCAAACAGGTATTCTAGTTATTAGTAAAAATGGAAAAATTTCTGGAATAAATAAAGGAACTATTAATGTTAATGGGGAAAATGGTTCTGGTATGAAAGCTGATGGTAGTGGAGCTACTATAATTAATAATGGAAATATTAAAGTATCTCAAAACTTTATTGCTGAAACTCCAGATTTAGATCCTAGAACTCAAATGTCTAAAGGAATGTACATTTTAAATGGTGGTACTGGAACTAATAATAAAAATATAGAAGTTCAAGGTAGCTCTATTGGAATGTTCGCTGACGGAAAAAATTCTATAGCTACTAATAATGGTACTATTACATTAAATGGTAAAAATCCACAAAATGATGACTTTGTACCAACTGTTGGAATGGCTTCTATTAATGGTGGAAAATTAGTCAATGAAAAAAATGGTAAGATTATTTCTAACGTTAACAGTTCTATTGCTATGTATTCTGAAAATGGTACTATTGAAAATAAAGGTATAATTGAAATGAAGGGAAATGATAATGACGGTATTATTGGAGATAATAGTAACATAATTAATAACGGAACTATCATTGGTACTGGAAACAATATTGTTGGTATGGAAACTTCTGGAAAAGGATTTACAGCTACTAATAATAAAGAAATAACTCTTTCTGGAAAAGACAGCTATGGAATGAGTGCTATTGAAGGAGCTACTGCTAAAAATGAGAAAGGTGCCACTATCTCTATCAAAGGAGAAAATTCTTTTGGAATGGTAGCAGAAGATTCTGGCTCAGAAATTATTAACAATGGAAGTATTCAAATAACTGGAAATAATTCTGGCGGAATGATTGCCGAAGCAAATACAATAGCTATTAATAATAATGATATTACTATTGGTGGAAATAATAGTTTTGGTATGATTGCTGAAGATCCTGATTCTAAAATTCTTAACAAAGGAACTATTACTGTTGGTGGAGATAACTCTACTGCTATATATGGTTACACTGAAAATTCTGTTGCTAAAACAGAAAGTGAATTAGAAAAATTAGCTCCTATTAATGAAGGAAAAATTGAGATAACTGGAACTAATTCTATAGGTATAAATGTTCACACAGAAAAACGTGATAACAAAGATGTATGGGGATTTGTAGGAATAAATAATGAAAGAGCTACTATTACTGTTGGCGGAAGTGAAAATACTGGTATGTTTGGACATAATAGTGATATTATGAATAAAGGAAACATCAATGTAACAGGAAAAAATTCTGTTGGTATGAAAACAACTGGTCTTAGTTTTGCTGATAACAAAAATTTTATAACTATTACTGGTGAAAATTCTACTGGAATGTTAGCTGAAAATGGTGGAAGAGTTTCTAATGAAGAAGGTGGAACTATCAAGGTTACTGGTAAAAATTCTTTTGCTATGAAAGCTAATGGTGTTGGCTCTTCAGCTAGAAACGAAGAGGGAGGTAAAATTGAGGTTAATGCAGGAAACTCTGGAATAATTGTTACAAATGGAGCTAATGCTCTAAATGATGAAAATGCTACTATCTCTATCAGAGGAGATAATTCTATTGGAATGTTAGCTAAAGATTCTGGTTCAAATGCTAACAACAATGGAAATATCGAAATAACTGGAAATAATTCTGTTGGTATGTTAGCTGAAAATGGTGGAAAAGTTACAAATGAAATTGGCGGAACTATAAAAGTTAATGATAAAGATTCTTTTGCTATGAAAGCTGACGGTACTGGTTCTCTAGCTACAAATAAAGAAGGAGCTATTATTAATGGCGGAGGAATGTTTGCTACTAATGGTGCAGAAGCTAATAACGAAGGTACTATTGAAATTGATAGAAATCTTGAAATTTCTCCTGATTCAGAACCTGTAACAGAATATCTAAAAGATTTCTCTTTTGCTATGAAAGGACTTGGAAACAATAGTTTAATTAAAAATAATGGAGATATTAATATAAAAGGTTCTACTGTTGGAATGTATACTAAAGACGGAGAAGCTATCAATAATGGAAATATAAATATTGGTGGTGATATTCCTAATGACGGAAAAGAATATAAAACTCCTATTGGAATGATTGCTGAAGGAAATGGAATAGCAACTAACAATGGAACTATCACTGGAAGTGGTAATGGCGATATTCAAGGAATGTTTGCTTATAATGGTGGAACTGTTATTAATGGAGAAAATGGAAAAATTAATCTAAAGGGAGAATCTGTAACTGCTCTTAATGGATTAAATGGGACTGTAATTAATAAGGGAGAAATCACAGCCAATGGACACGTAATGGAACTTTCTGGTGGTCAAGGAATTAATGAAGGTACAATAACTATTACAACTAATGATGACTCAGCTATATTAGCAGAAGATAATGCTAATGTAACTAATGAAGAAACAGGAATTATTGAAGTTTCTGGAGATTATGTTATAGGTATTGATGCTAGTGTAGATCCAGAAGATGTTGAAAGTGGAAATATTATTTCTGGAGTTCAATTGGTAAATAAAGGTACAATAGAAATTACTTCTGAAAATTTAGAAATGAATCCAAATGAATTTGGAGAACAACATTCTACTGGAATTTATTTAGGAACAAATGACGGAACTGCTACTGTTAAAAATAGTGGAAACATTACAATGGCTGGAAATAAATCTGTTGGTATCTATGCTTATAATGGAAAAATAGAAAATAGTGGAAAAATTTCTGTAACTGGAGATATGGGAACAGGATTATATATTTCTGGTGATAATGGTTCTGCTATAAATAATGGAGAGATTACTACTACAGGAGATAATAGTGACGGTATGTTAGCTAAATTAAACACTACAGCTACAAATAATGGAACTATCAATATTAATGGAAATAATAGTTCTGGTATGAATGCTAGTCAAGGTGCTACTATAACTAATAATTCTAGCGGAATTATTAATATTAATGGAACTGGTTCTAATGGAATGTTTGTTGCTAACAATTCTATTGCTACTAATGACGGAACTATTAAAGTAACTCAAGATTTTATTCCTGAAACTGATAATTTAAATCCTAGAATTCAAATGTCTAAAGGAATGTATATTTTAAATGAAGGTACTGGAACTAATAATAAATCTATAGAAGTTCAAGGTAGTTCTATTGGAATGTTTACTGATGGAAAAAATGCTAATGCTATTAATAATGGTACTATCACATTAAGTGGTAAAAATTCACAAAGTGATAAATTTGTATCAACTATTGGAATGGCTTCTATCGGTGGTGGAAAATTAGTTAATGAAACAAATGGTAAGATTGTTGCTAAAGTTAATAGTTCTACTGCTATGTTAGTTGAAAATAGTTCTGCTACAAATAATGGTTTAATAGAATTAATGGGTAATAATAATGAAGGTATTAGCGGAGCTTCTAATAGTAACATAACTAATAATGGATCTATTACTATTGGTGGAAATGATAGTTCTGGAATACGTGTTGTAGAGGGAGCTACTGCTACAAATGAGAAAAATGCTACTATCTCTATTACAGGAGATGAATCTATCGGAATGAAAGCTAAAGATTCTGATTCTAAAATTCTTAACAAAGGAACTATTATTGTTGGTGGAAATGATTCTTCTGCTATGTATGGTTATGCTAAAAATTCTATTGTTAAACCAGAAGATGAACTAAGAAAATTAGCTCCTACTAATGAAGGAACTATCAATATAACTGGAACTAATTCTAGAGGTATAGATGTTATTGCAGAAAACCGTACTGACAAAGATACGTGGGGATTTGTAGGAGTAAATAATGAAGGAGCTACTATTAATGTTGGTGGAAGTGGAAATACCGGTATGTTTGGAAATAATAGTGATGTTGTAAACTATGGAAATATCAATGTTACTGGTAAAAACTCTTTCGGTATGATGACAACTGGTCTTAGTTTTGCTGATAACAAAGGTGTTATAACTGTTACTGGTGAAAATTCTGTTGGAATGTTAGCAGAAAATGGTGGAAGAGTTACAAACGGAGAAGAAGATAGAAATGTCGGAGTTATTAATGTCAATGGAAAAGGTTCTTATGCTATGAAAGCTGATGGTTTTGGTTCTAAGGCTCTGAACGAAATAGGAGGAACTATTAATGTAGGTGCTAATGCTAGTGGTGGAATATTAGCTACTAATGGTGCCACAATTTCTAATGAAGGTACTATCAATATAGATAGTTCTCACGGATTAACTGCTGATACTAAAGTGGGATTTGCTCTTCAAACTCAAGGGGAAGGTTCAACAATAATAAATACAGGAACAATTAATGCTGATGGAACAGTTACAGTTACTTCAGGAACTAATTATGTTTTAGGAACTACAAAATCTGGTTCTTATGGTAAAATCTCTGCAAAATCTATTAACTTAGACGGAAATGTTATTGTTGATTCTACTATTGCCTCTGTTGACTTTAAAGATAGTTATACATTAGACAATGCTATCTCTTCAGAAGAAACAAAGCTTGGAAAAGATTTTAAAGTTTTATCAAATACTATGTTATACAATGCAACTGCTAAAAAAGATGATTCTAAAAATAATCTTGATGTTGAACTTTCAAGAAATGAAAACAATCTTGTAGATTTCACTTCAAAAGAATATGACAATTTAGCTAGTGTATTTGATAAAGGTATCAATGATAAAGAGTTTAGAGATACACTTTCTGATGAGGCAAAAGAAGTATTAAATAATGTTTTTGCAAACACAACTTCAGGACAAAATATTCAAAATAGACTTAAAGAGATTTCTGGTGTTGAGTATACTAATATTGCTAGACAAATATTTGATACAAAAGACATCTTTAAATCTTATGACAGTTCTATTATAAATACTCTTAATGATTATCAATTTAACTTCAACTTTATTGGAAATTACTCTGATGTTGAGGCTAAAGGTAACCTTCTTGGATATGAAAGTCAAATGACTGGAATATCTGGAGCAATGAAATTTAATGATAGTCTATATGGAGTTATTGGATACGGATACAACGATATTGATTTTGACGGAAAATCTGAAGGAAATATAAAATCAGTTCATACTGGTATCTACAAAGATATGAAACTTAACTCTTTTGATGTAAGATTAGGAGTATTTGGAGAATATAACTTCCACGAAGTAGAAAGAGATTTAACTAACGAAATTGCCAAAGGAGATTTTAACTCTTACTTACTAGGAACTACTGGAGAAATATCACAAAGATTTGGAGATAGTCTATATATAAAACCTACTTTAAGTCTTGATGTAACTTATGGAAAATATGAAGACTTTACAGAAGATGGAGCAAAAGGATATAACTTAACAGTAGACAGTCAAGATTATACATCTATTGTACCTGCTGTTGAAGTAAAAGTTGGTAAAGATTTTAAAATGGCATCTATCTATTCTGCTGTAAAATTTGGATATGAATTTGGAGATATGAACAAACTTCAATATGCTAAATTAGGTGAATTTGATAAAAAAACTTTACCGTTTACTGATGAAATAGAAAATGCTCAAACTGATGTAAAAGTAGGAACTGCTTTTGAATTTAATAACTTTACTTTCAATGCAGAAGTTGGAAAAGATTTTGGAAAGAGAGATAGAGAATATATAACAGCTGGATTTACTTATACTTTCTAAGTCATAATATATTATATAAAAATTGGGAGTGGCTAAAATGCTACTCCTAATTTTTTCACTAACAATAGAAAAAGGAGTGATTAACACTCCTCATCTCTAACTTAGCCGTAAAGACCTTTTTAGAGCCTGTGAAAAAGATTCTGTAAATTAAATAATACTAACTTTTAATAGCTTTCTATGATAAAATTAATATCATAGGAG
>NZ_JADYTX010000004.1 GCF_021531475.1 Fusobacterium perfoetens
TACACTTACCATTTTTTAAACACCAAATAAGGTTGTTTGCTTGTCATATTTCTCTATTCTGTTGTTAATGTCCTTCGTTCCGTATCTCACGGACAAGATTTATTATACCCTACAACTCAAATTTTGTCAACGATATTTTTTTAATTTTATTAAATTTTAAATCTTTTCTTTTAATATCAATGATTTAATTTTTAAATTTTTTATTTTATTTTTAAAAAGTCTATTAAAAAATTTAAATTTTTCTAAATTATTTTAATAAAATTTAATTTTTTTATATTATTTTTTTACAAAAATATATAAAAAAACTAGTGAAAATTTAAAAAGCATAAAATTAAAAATTATTTTTTATCTTATATCTTTAAATAAATTTTTTCAAAAAATAAAAAATGACTCTTAATCCCTTAAAAGTCATATTTTTTATCATAAGTAGGCATCACGTAAGCCGGGTTTTGTATTAGTTAATTATTTATCTAGTCTTATAATCGCTTATAAGCTCAAGCAACTTACCATGAAAGCTGGACGAGCAGCCCTTAACCTTTCTTTCTTAGTCTTGCTCCAGAGGGGGTTTACAAAACATTTTCAGTTTCCTAAAAATTTGGTAGTCTCTTACACCACCTTTTCACCCTTACCATAATGGCGGTTTATTTTCTGTTGCACTTTCCTTAGAATTACTTCCAATAGCCGTTAGCTATCCTCTTTGCTCTATGGAGCCCGGACTTTCCTCTTGGAATTTCCAAGCAATTAACTGTAATACCTACACTACATTATATCACAAAATTTTTACTTTTCTATTTTTTTCTCTAAAATATGTTTTTTTTCTTATTTTTCAATAACTTTATTCGCCTCAAGTTCTTCTTTTTCCTCTTCCTCATCATTTTTTTGAGAAGTTAAAATCTGTTCCATAGCATTTAAAATACTTGTAATATATTCTTCATATTTTTGTTCATACAAATATTTTTGATAATAATCCAAAACGACTCCTATCTCTGTGGATTTATTTTCCATGTTCAAATCTTCTGAAAAATTAAGCTCTGCACCTATTTCATCTTCACTTATTTTTTGAATATTAAAAATTATCGTTTGCTGAGGATCCTCTACTTGAAAACTTTCCTCTCCATTAAAAATATTTACATACAACTTTATCTTTTGATTATTTTCTATTTTTTCTATTACTTTTTCAATTCTTTTTATAGCTTCAGAATTTAAAGTTTTTGTTTCATCTTTTATTCCAGCAAAACTATTAGAAAAAATAATCATAGACAAAATACAATACAATATCTTTTTCATTCTGTCCTCTCTAAATTTTATTAAACACAGGAATATCATTAAATTCTATAATTTCTATTCCTTCAAATTCTTCTAATTCTTTTTTTATAATCTCTCCAAAAAAATGTTCTGTTTCATAATGTCCTATATCTACAATACAAAATCCCTCTTCCATAGCATCTAAAGCTTCGTGATATTTCACATCTCCAGTTATAAGAAGATCTGCTCCCATTTTTTTAGCCTTTCTCCAATAACTACTTCCAGCACCATTTACTATAGCAACTTTTTTTATTAAAAGTTCATCTAGATTTTTTCCTGCCACTCTTAAATTGTTAGTTAAAAAATTTTCTTTTATCCTTTCCAGAAAATCACTAAACTTTATTTTTTCATCTAATGAATAGACACGTCCTATTCCACTTTCATTTTCGTTTATTTCATCTATAATTTTTCCGCCAATCAGATTTAATTTTTTTCCAACATAGTCATTTAAACCATCTTTTGTACTATCAAGATTAGTATGAAGAGAATATACTGCAATATTATTTTCTATCGCTTTTATTATTTTTTCTCCAATAATTGTATCACTATTTATTTTTTTTACTCCCGAAAAAATTATAGGATGATGAGAGATTATCAGATCAACACCATTTTTTACTGCATTATCTATTATTTCCATTGTTACATCTAAAGAAAGTTGGATTTTTTTTATTTCATTTTGTCTTCTACCTATCATAAGACCAACATTATCCCATTCTTCTTTATTAGTCACAGGAAATTTTTTTTCCAAAACTTTTATTATTTCATTTAAAATCATAGAGAAAACATCCTTCCATCTCTTGATGAAATTTTAGAAAGTGCCATTGAAAATAGTGGTTCTCCTTGATTTTTTTCAAGTTTCATCTCTTGTTCTATTTCAAATATTGAGTATCTTTTATCAAGTCCCAATCCAAAATAATATTCAATAGCTTTTATTTCATTTTTTGAAAGTGTAAAAGCTACATCATCTATTGATAAACTTTCTAATTTTTTTATTTTTTGCTCTTTCTCTTCGTTCGTTATTTCAACATCGTCCATATGAGTTTTTGTGAAATAATATAAAAATTCTTGTTTCATTTGTTCAAATCTTTCTTCAATGTAAAAAGACATTTGTCTTCCTGCCCAAATTTTTATATATTTTTTTATATTTCCATTATCATATGAATATCTATTTATAGCCTCTACAGCCCCCATTACACCCTCTTGGATAAGTTCAAGGTATTCTATCCCATCTCTTAAGAAATAAAGAGCTATTTTAGCTATCTCTGTGAAATTATCAACTATTATTTTTTCTTTTGCTTCTTCATCTTCTAAATTATCTGTAAATTCTTCATATTCCTCTTCCGTCAAAGGTTCATAAAGATTTATTTCTTCCAAATAATCTAAAACATTTTCATCACTCATTTCTTCAACAGGTTTTTGAGAAATTAAAAATTCATTTTCTCTTTCCAATTCTAAATCAAATTCTAAATCATCTTTTAAAAATTCGTCAAACTCATTATTATCTCTATACTTTTCAAACACAAACTTCTCAAAATTTTCTAATAACATTTTTTCTCCTTACTTAAAAAATAGGAGCTTTGTAGCTCCTATCTATTATTTTTGTTTAAAATCTTCTAATTTTTTTCTTCTGCTAGGGTGTCTTAATTTTCTAAGAGCTTTCACTTCTATTTGTCTTATTCTTTCTCTTGTAACTTTAAATATTTTTCCAACTTCTTCTAATGTTTTTGGAGCTCCATCTTCAAGACCATATCTGTATCTTAAAACTTGTTTCTCTCTATTATTTAAAGTATTTAAAACTTCGTTAAGTTGCTCTTTTAATAAAACTCTATTAGTTTCTTCATAAGGATTTAACATTTTGTTATCCTCTACGAAATCTCCTAATTCACTATCCTCTTCACTTCCAACTGGAGTTTCAAGAGAGATTGGATCTTGGTTCATCTCTTGGATAGCTTTTACTTTTTCAACTTCTAGATTTAATCTTTTTGCAATTATATCTGGAGTAGCATCTCTTCCTGTTTCTTGAAGATATACTCTAGCTTCTTTTTTGATTTTATTAATTGTTTCTATCATATGAACTGGTATTCTAATAGTTCTACCTTGGTCAGCAATAGCTCTTGTTATTGCTTGTCTTATCCACCAAGTTGCATACGTAGAAAATTTATATCCTTTTGTATATTCAAACTTATCAACAGCTTTCATAAGTCCGATATTTCCTTCTTGAATAAGATCAAGAAGTTTTAAACCTCTATTTGTATGTTTTTTTGCAATACTTACTACTAGTCTTAAGTTTGCCTCAACAAGTTGTTGTGCTGCATACTCGTCACCTTCGTAAGCTCTTTTTGCATAATCTAATTCTTCTGCGTGACTAAGTAATGGAATTTGTCCTATCTCTCTTAAGTACATTTTTATAGGCTCATCTACTCCCATCTCATTTGACATCATTCCACTATAATAATCATCATCTGAAAAATCTTCTTTTGAATAATCATCAAAGTCATCTAAATCCATATCATCAAAGTCATGGAAATCTAAATCATCCAAATCTCCAAAATCATCTTCGTCTAATATATTTTTTCCAGCAAAATCATCATAGTTTCCATAATCTAATGGGTCTTTTTCAGCTTTTTTAGATTTTGAAGAGTCAGCTTTTTTGTTTTTTCTAGCAACCATTTCTTCTTCTTTTATTATCTCAATACCTTGGTCAATCATACCTTCTATTAGTTGCTGTATTTTTTCAACAGAAAGCTCATCTTTTAATTCCCTATTGATTTCTTCATAAGTAATCACTTTGTCTTGTATAGCTTTACGAAGTAAGGCAAGAACTTTTTCATTTGTTATTAATTCTTTTAATCCTTCCATAGATGAGAAGCCTCCTTATAAAATATTATTTTCACTTAGTATCCCCCTAAATTTTTTGTACTTTTCCACTAATTCTACAAAACTTATTTCTGAACCTAGTTCCATTTCTAGTTTTTTTAACTTAAAAGTTAAAAGTAAATCTTTAGATTCTCCCTCTAAAGTTTTTATTTCTTTTAAAAACCAAGATTTATAGATTTCTTTTAACAATTCTTGACGTTTCTTTTCATCTGAATATTCTGTCGAACGAAACATAAGAGTTAAAATCTTATCCCTTTCACTTTCAGTAAATTCCTCTTGCTTTATAAATTCCATAAGCTCCATTGATAACTCTTTTCCCTCTTCTAGATTTTCAAAAAAATAAAATATCTTTTTTGAAAAACTTGACTCAAGAGTTTTATCAAAAAAATACTTAAAAAAATCTATCTGAGAAAAAATGAGCTCAATAGTCATTTCTTCTAATATACTGTGTTCAGCCTGTTTTTCCTTTTCTTTTTTTGAAAAAATTTCAATTTTTTCTTCAACTTTTTTATAAACATTATTGTCAATTAAAGTTTCTTTTAAAAGATTTTTATCTAGATTTGTGTATTTAGCTAATTTATCTAAATACAAACTTCTTTCCAAAATTGATTCTACATTTTTAAAAAATTCTTTAAATCTTGCTATAAATTTTTCTTTAGACATTATATTTGAAAGATCATATTCCTTTGAGTAAAGCTCATATAAAAAATCAAAAATCTCCAAAGAATTTTTTACACACTTTAAAAATGCCTCTTTTCCAAAAGTTTTTAAGTATTCATCTGGATCTTTAGCATTTTCTAATTTTAATACCCTTATATTAAATCCTAAATTTTTAAGAATAAGTGCTGTCCTCTCTGTTGCCATCTGACCAGCACTATCCATATCTAAAGACATAATAACATTATTTGTATATTTTTTTAGCAACTCTCCCTGTTCATAGGTAAAAGCAGTTCCAAGTGAAGCTAGTGCCACATCAAATCCATAACTATGAGCTGAGAGAACATCCATATATCCTTCCATCAACAAAGAATAATTTTTCTTTTTTAATATACTTCCTTTATCTTTTATTCCATAAAGATTTTTTCCTTTTTTGAAAATAGGAGTATCTGGGGAGTTTATATATTTAGGAATCTCTTTACTACTTTCTAAAGTTCTTCCTCCAAAAGCAATTATTCTTCCACTTACAGAATATATAGGAAACATTATCCTATTTCTAAAAGCATCATAAATCCCTTTTTCTCCATTTTTAGCAAGTCCTAACTCCACAATATCATCTTTTTGAAAACCTTTTTTTATAAGGTGATCAAATAATCCACTCCACTCACTTAGAGCATAACCAAGTTGATTTTCTCTTATAACCTTAGGAGAAACACCTCTTTTATTAAGATATTCTAAAGCGATTCTTCCTTGATTTTCAAAAATATTCTCTTGATAATAATTGTGAGCTTCTTCCATTATCTTATAATATTTTTCATTTTCTTCTTTTTGCCTAAAATTTTTATTTTCATAAGCTTTTATTGGGACATTATATTTTTTTGCCAGTTCTCCCACTGCTTCTTCGTAGGAAATTTTGTGATACATAGAATAAAATTTTATTGCATTTCCACCAGCACCACACACAAAACATTTACAAATATTTTTTGTAGGGCTAACTGAAAATGAAGGAGTAGTATCTGGATGAAATGGACAAAGCCCTTTATAATTAGCTCCTGATTTTTTTAGTTCAATCTCATCTCCAACAACTTCTTCTATTCTCAAATGGCTTAATAAATTTTCTATGTCCTCTGACCTATACTTCATTTATTTCTCCCAATTAAAAAGTCTCAAAAGTATATTATAATATATTTTCTTAAAAATATCAATTTATTTTAAGCTCAGCCTAGATTAGAAAGGCAACCTATTTAGGTTGCCTTTATTTTACTTTAATAGATTTTGAATTTCTTCCATTGTTTTTTGAGCTTTATAATCTTTTGTTACTTGCTCTTTAACTTCATCTAAAGTCATTTTTTTACTTTGAACTTCTTTTATTTTTTGGAATACATATATATCTTTTCCAATATTTTTTACAACTACTTTATTTAATGGAGCTTTATATATTTCTTCGGCTAATTCTTCTTTATAACCAATTCCTGGAATATATCCTTGCTCAGTTATTTTTGTAAATAAACTGCTGTCAACATATCTGTCTTTTGGTAAATTTTCAAATTTTATTTCTCCATTTGAAAGTTTTAAAGCTTGTTCCTCTTCTAATTTTACTCTCTCTGCTATAGTTTCAGGAGATACATTAGATTTTACTAATATATGACTTGCTCTAACTGTTTTGTCATCTTCATTTTTTTCTTGTACAAAAATGATATGTGATCCAAAGACTGTATCTACAACTTCAGGATAAATTTCTCCAGCTTTTCCTTTGAAAGCTGCATCAGAAAATTCTGCTACCATATCCTCTTTTGTAAACCAACCTAATTCTCCACCATTTGCTGCACTTGGACATTCTGATTTTTCTTTAGCAATACTTGCAAAATTATCTTTATTAACTGTTTTTAATATCTCTTTTGCTTTTTCATTTGCTATTTTTTTATCAGCATCTGAAGGATTAAGTTTTACATAAGCGATATAAGCATCAGCTGAAGGATAAATATCATATCTCATTCTATTTGCTTCAAAGAATTTGTTTAATTCTTCATCATTAACTACAACTTGACTTTCTAATTTAGAGTATAATTTTTCATAAGCTTCTTTTACTTTTAATGATACTGGTAAATCTTTTGCTATTTCAATTCCATTATCTTCCGCTGCTTTAACCATTTTTACTTGACTTTCTATAAATTTATCTGTTTCTTCTTTAGCAGCTTCTTTTTCTAGTCCATTACTTATAAAAGTAATATAGATTTTACTGTAATCTACATTTGTAAATTCTACTCCATCTTTTTCAACTTGTACTTTTTCCATATATTTATCAAACTCTTGATTTACATCAGAAAGCACCATTTTGTCTTTTAATTTTTCTAGCTCTTGTTGATATAAATCGTTTGCTTTTTCTTGAATTAAATATTGTTTAACTCTTTCTTTTACATCTTCTAATGGTAAACCTTGGAAAAGATAGAATTTATTTTCTTCATAGTATTTTCCAATTTCTTCATCAGTAACTGTTACTTGAGATCCAATAACTTCTCTAGCTTTGATACTTCTCATACTTTTCTCTAATTCTTTTTTCAAAGAAGCTTTTGTATATCCTTGAGCTGTAAGCATTCTTTTAAATTGCTCTTTGTCTTTAAAATTAGATTCAATATTTTGATACTCATTATTGATATCTTTAGATGAAATTTTTATTTTTAAACTATCTGCTAATTCTTGAGCTAGTTCATTTTCAACTACTTGATTTAGAGCTAACACTCCTATAATATCTTCATCTATTTCATTTCTAAAGTTATTAGCCAACATACTTTTACTTCTCATTACATCTTCTAATTTAACTTTATTTCCGTTAATTTTAAAAGCGTAATTTTTAGTAGTTGTGTAGCTCATTTGATTCATAACATATAGAGCTGCTGATGACACAGCAAAAGCTATCGTAATCACTAAGGTAATAACTTTCATTCTTTGTCTAAATTTTCTAATAGCCATTTTTTAATCAGACCTCTCTTCTAGTTTTTATTTGTCATCTAATTTGTATTTTCTTATTTTTTCGTATAGAGTTGTTCTTCCAATTCCTAAGATTTTAGCTGTTTCTTGTTTATTCCATCTAGTTCTTTGAAGAGCCATAGCTATAACAACTCTTTCTACGTCATCTAAACTAAATATTTCTTTTTCTAATATCTCTTTAAGTGGTCCGATTCCAGATACTGTTTTATTTTCTACTGTATCAGATTTCATTTTTATTTCAAGTGGAAGATTTTCAATTCCGATTATTCTATCATCAGAAAGGATTATCATTCTTTCTAACATATTTCTTAATTCTCTAATATTTCCAGGGAAAGCATATTCTAATAGATATTTCATTACTTCTCCAGAAAGTACAGGAATTGGTTTATTAAGGTCTTTTGAAATTCCATTTAAGAAGTAGTTAGCAAGTAATGGTATATCTTCTCTTCTATCTCTTAAAGGTGGAACTTCTATTTTAAATCCATTTAATCTGTGATATAGATCTTTTCTGAATTTTCCTTTTTCTATTTCATCTCTTAAATCTTTATCAGTAGAAACTATAAATCTTACATCAGCTCTTTTTGCTCTAGTTCCTCCAACTTTTCTATATTCTCCATATTCAATAACTTTTAATATTCTTGATTGGATTTTGATATCTATTCCAGCTATCTCATCTATAAATAAAGTTCCTCCATCAATTTCTTCAAGGATACCTTTTTTGCTAGATATTGCTCCTGAGAAAGCACCTCTTTCATATCCGAATAGTTCTCTTTCTAATACTTCACTTGTCATTGTTCCACAGTTAAGTGTATAGAAATCTTTCTTTCTTCTGTCGCTTTTTCTATATATTTCTCTAGCTACTAAAGTTTTTCCAACTCCAGCTTCTCCAGTAATTAATATTGGTAAATCTGTTGCTGCCATTTTTTCAACTTTAGATTTTACTTCTTTAATTTTTACTGATTGTCCGATTATTTCTCTTTCTTCTTCTAATTCAGCAATTTTTTCTTTTAATTTTTTATATTTTTTTACATTTTCTATGTTAGCTAAAGCTGGTTTTACAAGTTTTACAATTTCTTCACCATTTATTGGTTTTAAAGCGTAGCTGTAAATTCCTGCTTTTTCTAATTCATCTAAAACTTCATCATTTTCTTCATCTATTAATCCTATTGTAACAAATTCTTTTCCAAGTCCGTTTAATTTTTTCTTTGCATCTACAAAGTTGAACCAAGTTAAATATTGGTCTAATAATACTACATCAAAATCACTTTCTCTTAACATATCTAATCCATCTAATAGATTGTTAAAAGTTATAACTTCATAATACTTTAATAACTCTTTTCTAATGTCTTTTAATACTTCTTTTCTCTCAGATATTGCTAATACTGATTGTTTCATCAATTACCTCCTGTTTTTTTCAAATATCAATATGCTTAAAAATATTTACAAACTGTTTCAATTCTTTCTCTATGTATTATAATAGTTTTTTTGTGTTTTTTCAAGATTTTTTTTAAAATAATGTCCCTTGAATATTTTTTACGTTTAGTTTGTGAACTGTAATTTTATAATTTTTTTTGCTTTTTTATTTTAGAAGATTTGTAAAATCATTTGCTGTTATGAAAATAATCAAAATGAATATTAATATTATTCCTGTATAATGAATTTTTTCTTCTATTTTTTTATTTATTTTAATTTTTAAAAATTCTAGAAGCACAAATATTATTCTTCCACCATCAAGAGCTGGGAAAGGAAGCAGATTAAATATTCCAATATTTACTGAAAGTATTGCTGTAAGCCACACTAAAGTACCTATTCCCATTTTACTAGCTTCTCCTACAATATTTATAATCCCAATAGGTCCACTTATCTCTTCTCTTTTTACTCCACCTGTAACCATCATTTTAAGACTTGTTAAAATATTTCCAAATATCTCTTTGAATCCGTCCCAAGCAAGTCCCAAACTTTCTCCAAATCCAAATCTATTTATTGTATACTCTGGAGAAATTCCTAAAAAATATTTATCTATTTTTTCATCTTTTATTAAATGAACTTTTATTTCTTCAGTTTTTCCATCTCTTTGAACTAAAACTTTCTTTTCTTCAGATTTATTTTCTAAAGAGTTAACTGTTTTCTTTATATCCAACCAGTTATTTATTTTTTTGCCATCTATCTCTAAAATCAAATCTCCTTTTTTTAAAGAGTTTATATTTTCATGTTTTACTATGCTTCCTACAACTGCTTTTTCATTTATTTGAATCTCACCTTTTGAAAATATCATTCCAAATAAAAGGCAATAAGCAAGTAAGAAATTCATAAAAACTCCAGCTATCAAAACTATAAATCTTTGATAA
The DNA here is from genome assembly GCF_021531475.1 of Fusobacterium perfoetens. Taxonomy (NCBI): domain Bacteria; kingdom Fusobacteriati; phylum Fusobacteriota; class Fusobacteriia; order Fusobacteriales; family Fusobacteriaceae; genus Fusobacterium; species Fusobacterium perfoetens. The sequence goes on from NZ_JADYTX010000004.1 coordinate 10,176, forward strand.
GCTGGCCTTTGATTAAATCCATCTTCACTTTTATCTTCAATATCCATTCCTTTTATATTTACATATCCACCGATAGGAATTGATCTAAATGAATATTTTGTTCTCAGTCCTTCATATGTATATACCTCTGTTCCCATTCCTATGGAAAACTCTTCAACTGGAATTTTAAATAATCTTGCACTTAAGAAATGTCCCAACTCATGTATCAAAATTATGACTCCTAGTATTAAAAGAGATATTAAAATTTTCATCTATTTTTCCTCCAAACAACTACTTACCAATTTATAAATCTCTTCTGAAATCTCCTCAATAGTTTTCAATCTGTCATTTTCTACACAGCAAACTTCTGACCAACCTTGTTTTTTAGCTATTTCACAAGCATTTTCATAGGATTTTTTTAGATACTCTTCATCTCTTTCATGAATATCCTTTTTTACTTCGCCATTTATTTTATTTTTTCTATGTTCCATTAACATTTTAGCATATTTATGTGGCATATTTATGAAAATTACTAAATCCGCTCTAGGAATTCCTATTTTTTCAAACTCCAAATCATCTAACCATTTTATATATTTTTCTTTTTCTTGTGGATCAGATATTTTTGAAGCTTGGTGAATAATATTAGATTGAACATATCTATCTGTTACAATAACTCCATCTGAATTATAAAATTCTTCCCAATCTTTTTTAAAAGATGCGTATCTATCTATGGCATACATAGTTGAAATTGGATAAGGATTTACTTTTAAAGGATTTTCTCCAAATTCTCCAGCAAGATACATTTTTACAGGCTCACAAGCTGGACTTTCATAATTTGGAAAAGTTATTTTTTTTACTTTTAACCCTTTTTCCTCTAATTTTTCATATAATTTTTTTGTTTGAGTTTCTTTTCCGCTTGAATCTGTTCCCTCTATAACAATTAATTTTCCCATTTTTTCTCCTAGTCTAAATTTGAATAGTTATCATAAACCCATTTTCTTGTAGCTTGATCTATTCTTAGTATTGAATCTAAATTATCTATCTCTTCAACTTCGTGATTATCAATAGCTTTTTCTATTATTTTATAAATATCTAAAAATTTTATTTTTTTATTCAAAAATAAGTCAACTGCTATTTCATTAGCTGCATTTAAAACTGTTGGCATAGATTTTCCTATTCTTCCAGCTTTATATGCTAAATCAAGACCTTTAAAAACTTCTCTGTCTGGTGCTTCAAAAGTTAAATTTCCCACTTTTAAAAGATCTAAAGTGTCCAAACAATTGTTTTGTATTCTATCTGGATAAGTAAATGCAAGTTGAATTGGAAGTTTCATATCAGTTACTCCAAGTTGAGCGATAACTGCGTTATCATCATATTCTACAAGTGAGTGAACTATACTTTGTGGATGAATTACAACTTTTATCTTATCATAATCCATTCCAAAAAGTTGATGTGCTTCTATTACTTCAAGTCCTTTATTTACCAAAGTTGAAGAATCTACAGTTATTTTTCTTCCCATTGACCAGTTAGGATGTTTTAGAGCTTGTTCTACTTTTACATCTTTTAAATCTTCTAATTTTTTTCCTCTAAAAGTTCCACCACTAGCAGTTATTATAAGATTTTTTACTTGAGATTTTTTTCCAGCCATCAAAGATTGAAATATAGCTGAGTGTTCACTGTCAACTGGTATTATCTCTGATTTTGGATTTTCTTTTAAAAGTTTATTAATATAATCTCCACCAGCTACCATTGTTTCTTTATTAGCTAGTGCTATTCTTTTACCAAGTTTTATAGCTTCAGATGTAGCTTCTATTCCGATAGCTCCTATTACAGCTACCAAAATTATATCCATTTCCTCTATCTGTCCAAGTTTTTTTAATCCTTCACGTCCAACATAAACCTTTACTTCTGGAAATTTTTCTTCTATTATTCTTTTTCCCTCTTCAGTTCCTATTGAAACATATTTTGGTTTAAATTCCTCAATTTGTTCACAAATTAATTTATGATTTGAATTGGCACTAAGACCGATTACATTAAATTCCTCTTTTTTATTTCTTATAATCTCCAAAGCGTTTGTCCCTATACTTCCTGTTGAACCTAAAATAACTATATTTTTCATAAAATCCTCACCACTAATCTACAAATATTTTTAAAATATAATATGCCATTGGTATGACAAATATCATACTGTCAAATCTATCTAATATTCCTCCGTGTTCTCCAAGTATTCTACTAGAATCTTTTATTTTAAACTCTCTTTTAAACATTGATTCAGCTAAGTCACCAATCTGTGCCACAAGACTTACAAAAAATCCTAAAATTACTATTGCAAAATTATTAACTGACAAATTAAAAAATCTATTTATCAAAAGTATTCCAATGATTGTAAATACAATTCCACCAATAGCTCCCTCTTTTGATTTTTTAGGACTTATAGCAGAAAATCCTTCTTTGAAAAATTTTCTTCCAGTAGCCATTCCAACAAAATATGCAGCACTATCACATAACCAAACCATAATTTGAGTAGCAATAAGCCACTTCCAACCATTTTCTAAATTTTGAAATAAAAGTATATGGCTAAACATCAAAGAAATATAAACAACTCCTAAAAGTGTTGTTCCTATATCTTTAGAGGTATTCTCTACTTGGTTATTAATAACTCTTATTCCAAGAATTAAAATTAAAAATATTATTAATGCTCCTACTCCTGTTTCAATACCTTTAAAATAAATTATATTTGGTAGTAAAACTCCTGCTACCAAACCAATATTTTTGTAAGGTTTTATTCCAATTGCCTCTGACATTCTATAAAATTCAAAAAGCCCTATCCCCACTATTATATTAGTCAAAGCTAAAAGATAAATTCCACCGCTATAATATATAAACATTAAAGCTGGTATTCCTAATAAAGCTATTAGTATTCTATTTATCATCTATACGCCCTCCAAATCTTCTCTCTCTTTTATTATAACTTTCTATAGCTTTATCCAACTCTTTTTCATCAAAATCTGGCCAATAAACATCTGTAATATAAATTTCTGAGTATGCCAATTGCCATAATAAAAAGTTTGATATTCTAAACTCTCCACTGGTTCTTATTATAAGCTCTGGATCTGGAATATCATTATAAAGAAATTTTGAAAAATTCTCTTCTGTTATTTCCTCTCCCATTTCCTTAGCTTTTTTTATTGCATCTATAATTTCAGCTCTTCCACCATAGTTAAAAGCAATATTAAGAGTCATTTTATAATCTTTTGAAGTTTCTTTTTCTAATTCTCTTATAGCTTTTAATAAACTTTCGCTAACTCCCTCTTCTCTTCCTGACACCATAAATCTAACTTTATTTTCTAAAAGCATTTTCTTTTCAGAGTTTATATAAGTTTTAAAAAGTGTCATCAAAGCACTTACTTCCTCTTGAGATCTTTTCCAATTCTCTGTTGAAAAAGCATAAACTGTAAGATATTTTACCCCAATATTTCCACAATATTTTACAATTTTTCTTAAAGTATCTGCTCCAGCTTTGTGTCCAAATACTCTAGGTCTATTTTTTCCTTTTGCCCATCTTCCATTTCCGTCCATAATAATGGCTATATGATTTGGTATATTTAACATTTTATCCAAATTATCACCTCACTTACTCTAAATTTTATCATATCTATTGTTTTTTTTCCATACAATATTTTATAACTTAACTTATTTTTGCTCTAAGAATTCCAACTCCTAAAAGAATATATATGATTCCCGAAATCTTTTTCATTTTAGTAGAAAATCTTGAATCTTTATTAAAAAATTTTAAAACTTCTCCTGAAAAAATAGCAAGTATTACTCCATAAATACTACTTGTTATACAAAAACTTATCCCTAGTAAAATAAAAGGTAAAATTCCGTATTGATTGTTTTCGTTAATAAATTGTGGCAGAAAAGCTAAGAAAAAAAGTGCTACTTTAGGATTTAATATATTTGTAATCACTCCTTGAAAATATATCTCTTTTATATTTTCAATTTTATTTTCTCTGCTTTCTTCTAAAGAACTCTTATCCATTATTGATTTTATCCCCATATAAATAAGATAAACTGCTCCCAAAGTTTTTATAATATTAAAAGCTAGTATTGACTTTGATAAAACAGCCGAAAGACCAAAAGCCACTAAAATAGTATGAATTAATACTCCAGTTGATATTCCAAACACAGATATTATTCCAGATTTTTTTCCACCAGATAAAGTTTTTCCTAAAATATACATTGTATCTGCACCGGGAGTAAAATGTAATATTATACAAGATGATACAAAAACTATAAAATTTACTATTCCAAACATTATTTCTCCTTAATTATTATCATCATTTTATTATTTTTAATGTTATTTACATCATTATAACATACTTTATAATTTATTTTTATAAATCCAATTAAAAATAATAAAAATAAGGGTGCTCGTTTGAGTCACCCCTATTATATTTTATTTCTTGAGATTATATTCCAAAATTAGAATCTAACAAATAATGGAACTAATACTAGAGAAACTATTGTCATAAGTTTGATTAAGATATTTAAAGCTGGACCAGAAGTATCTTTGAATGGGTCTCCAACAGTATCTCCAACAACTGCTGCTTTATGTCTGTCAGAACCTTTTTTATCTCCTTTGTATCCACCTTCGATTTGTTTTTTACCGTTATCCCAAGCTCCTCCAGCATTTGCCATCATGATAGCCATTAAGATACCAGTAACTAGAGAACCAGCAAGTAATCCTCCTAAAGCTTCAACTGACCAAAGTCCTACTACAACTGGAGCAACTATTGCTAAAACTCCAGGAACGATCATTTGTTTTAATGAAGAGTGAGTAGAGATTTCAACACATCTTCTGTAGTCAGGTTTAGCTTTTTTCTCCATGATTCCAGGTATTTCTCTGAATTGTCTTCTAACTTCTTCAACCATTTCCATAGCTGCTTTTCCAACTGCTGTCATAGTTAAAGCAGAGAATAAGAATGTTAACATACCTCCGATGAATAATCCAACGATTACATCTGGGTTAGTAACTTCGATTTGTAATTCTTCTGGAGTTAAGTTGTTAACTGCTTCTCTATAAGATGCAAATAATGATAAAGCTGTTAAAGCTGCAGATCCAACTGCAAATCCTTTTCCAACTGCTGCTGTTGAGTTTCCAACTGCGTCAAGTTTATCTGTACATTCTCTAACTTCAGGTGGTAATTCAGACATTTCTGCGATTCCTCCAGCGTTGTCTGCTACTGGTCCGTAAGCGTCAACTGCTACAACCATTCCTGTAGTTGCTAACATTCCAACTGCTGCGATAGCGATTCCGTATAATCCAGCTGTTTTGAATGCAACTAAGATAGATCCAGATATAATTAAGATAGGTGCTACTGTAGATTCCATTCCAACTGCTAATCCTTCGATGATAGCTGTTGCTGCTCCAGTTGCTGCTGCGTCAGAAATTCTGTTAACTGCAGTCTTTCCAGTATCTGTGTAGATTCCTGTGAAGTAAGCAATTAAGATTCCTGCTACAAGTCCTGCAACGATAGCCCAGAATACACCCATTGGTAATGTTAACATTTTTATAATTCCAAATGAAGCGATTATTGTTAAGATTCCTGCTATTCTTGTTCCACCTTCTAATTTAGCGTGAACTTTTGAAGGGTCGTTAGTTTTAACAGTTACTGTTGCAAGTATAGATGCGATGATTCCACAAGCTGATAATAAGATTGGTGCGATAACATATCCGTTATTTCCTAATTCTTTAGCTGTTAAGAATCCTAATGTAACTGCAGCGATTATTGATCCAACATAAGATTCAAATAAGTCTGCTCCCATTCCAGCAACGTCTCCAACGTTATCTCCAACGTTGTCAGCGATTGTAGCTGGGTTTCTAGGGTCATCTTCAGGGATTCCTGCTTCTACTTTACCAACTAAGTCTGCTCCAACGTCTGCAGCTTTAGTGTAGATTCCTCCTCCAACTCTTGCGAATAATGCGATTGAAGAAGCTCCCATTCCAAATCCTGTTAAGTCAGCAAATGCTGTTGCATCTTGACCGAAAACTAAGATTAAAATAGATAACATTAACATTCCTAATCCAACAACTGAAAGTCCCATAACAGCTCCACCAGAGAATGCAACGTCAAGAGCTTTTGCAAGTCCTCCTTCTTTAGCTGCTATTGATGTTCTTCCGTTTGCTTTAGTAGCTATTCTCATTCCGATGTTTCCAGCTAAAGCTGAAGTGATAGCTCCTAATACGAATGCGATTGCTGTATTCATAGAGATGAATACTCCTAAAGCTATTGCTACTGCAACAACGAACCAAACTAAGATTTTATACTCAGCTACTAAGAAAGCCATAGCTCCTTCTCTGATAGCTTCTGTAATCTCAGCTACTCTTGGAATGTTAATTTGATAACTTTCCACTTTTTTAGAATAGAAGAATGCTGCTAGTAAAGCAACGATTCCTGCACCTATTCCTAGATACAAAATTTGTTCCATTTCAAACCTCCTAAAATTTTTTCATACCATATTATTATATTAATTTATTGAAATAATTTCAAGTATTTTCTTTCTAAATTTTAAAGTTTTTTGTCTTAAGTAAACTATCATCTTTTTTCACTATTAGGACTTCTACATTATTTTTTTCACAAAACTCTAGTATTTTGTCATCACTCATGCCAAAAAAGCTTGTAGAATAAATATCTGCCATAAATCCTGAATCACAAATTACAACTACCATCTTTTTATTTTCAATTGGATAACCAGTAAATTTATTCATAATATGATGATATTTTTTTCCTTTAATTTCTATATAAGTTTGATAGTCACCTGAGACCCCCATAGCCCGATTCTGGATTTCTACAACTCCTAGTCTGTTTTCTGGATTTTTAGGATCTTGTACTCCTACTCTCCAAGGTGTCCCATCACTTTTTGTACCAATAGTAACAATACTTGAAATAGAAGAGATAAATCCACTTTTTATGTTATTAGCAATCAGAACTTCTTTTGCTTTCTCAAGAGCATAACCTTTTAAGAAAGAACCTGTGTCTATTTTCTCTTCACCATTTACAATAAATTTATTACTTCTTATTTCTACTTTTGAAAAATCTATTTTTTTCATTACTTCTTTTAATTCATCAGGTGTTGGAACTTCTATTCTCTCTTCTGTTCCAAATCCCCATAAATCTAAAAGAGGTCCTATTGTAATATCATAAGCTCCATCTGTTACTTTATACATCTTTTCAATCTCTTTAAAGATATATACTCCTTCTTCATCTAAATCTATTTCTTTGTTTTTAGATTCATTGAGCTTATAAATTATAGAGTTTTCATTTTTACTATTATATTTATTATCTATTCTCTCAATCTCTTTAAAGGCTTTTTCCATAGCATTATTTGCTTTTGATTCATTTTCAGAGTAAACAATCATTTGGATATATGTTCCAAATAAAAATCTCTCTTGAGAAAATCTTTTTTCTTTAGGTTGACCACAACCAACCAAAACTCCAAGAATAATAAATATAAAAATTTTAAAGATATTATTCTTCAACTTGATCTTTCTCATAAGTATAAGTTATTTTTCCCTCAACTAATTCTTTAAATACTTTTTTCATTAAAGTATCTTTTTTATTAGCTTTTACTAAAAGAGGTTTTCCTTTTATTAATTCTCTCATTCTTTTTCCAGTAGTTATTGTTAGTATGTATTTGTTAGGTATTTTTTCTAAAAGTCCATCATAAGTTATTTCAGTTTTCATTATTTCATCTCTCCTTTACTTTTAATAATATTTATTAACTCTTCACAAGATTTTTCAACAGTGTAATTAACTATAGAAGTATCATATTTTTCTTCATATTTTAATTCTTCTAAAGAATTTTTTAGTCTTAATTGAATTGTTTCTTCGCTGTCAGTTTTTCTTCCTCTAAGTCTTTCTTCCAATTCTTTTCTAGTTGGAGTTTTAAAAAATATCATATTAGCATCTGGATATTTTTCTTTTACTTGCAATCCACCTTGTACATCTATTTCAAGAATAACATTTTCTCCATTAGCTAAACGACTTTCAACTTCTGATTTTAAAGTTCCATAATAATTTTCATGAACTTTAGCATATTCCAAAAATTCTCCATTAGCTAATCTTTTTTCAAATTCAGGTATTGTTAAAAAATAATAATCTTTCCCGTCTACTTCTCCAACTCTTGGTTTTCTAGTTGTAGCAGAAGTAGCTAAGTTTATATTTAACATCTTCCTAACAAGTCTACATATTGTAGATTTTCCTGCTCCACTTGGTCCTGAAACTACAAACAAATGTCCTTTACTCATAATTTATACTCCTTCTTAGTTTTATAAAACTACTCTATATTCATCGCTTGTTCTCTTATTTTTTCTATTTCATTTTTACATTCAACAACTATTTTAGATATTTCATATGAACTACATTTTACCCCTGTAGTATTTAATTCTCTAAATATCTCTTGAAGTATAAAATCTATTTTCTTTCCTACTACTTTTTCAGATGAAGTAAGTTCTATTTCTAATTGTTTTAGATGACTATCAAGTCTTGAAATTTCTTCTGAAATATCACTTCTATCTGTAAAAAGAAGTATCTCTTTTAAAATATCTTCTTCATTAAAAGTTACTTCTCCTCTTATTGAATCAAGTCTTTTTAAAAGTTTTTCTTTATATATTCCTACCACTTGTTCTTTATGTTTTTTTATTATCTCAACTCTTTCTTTTATAAAAGCAAGTCTTTCTAAGAAATATTCTTTTAATCTTGCTCCCTCAGTATCTTTAAATACTAAAAACTCATCAAGTAATTCATCAAGTTTTGAAATAATAATCTCTTCATAATCGTTAGTATCATTTTCTTTTCTTTTGATAACATTGAAATTTCTTATTAGATAATCCATTTTATTAGTGAACTTATCATTAAATCTTTCTTCCATATCAGTTAAAACTTTTAGATAAGCTTCACAGATTTTTTCATCATATTCAAAAAGATTATCTAAATCTCTTCTATCTTCAAAATCTATTTTTAAATCTATGCTACCTCTTGTTACTTTTTCTCCTACATTGGTTCTTATTTTACTTTCTAGAAAGTTCAAGACAGTAGGCATTTTTATTTTTAAATTGAGATTTTTATTATTTACACTCTTAATCTCCATATCTATTACAAAGTCTTCACTTTGATATGAGATTTTTGAGTAACCAGTCATACTTCTCATTGAAATCTCCTTTGTTCTCAGATGACAAAATAGGCGACTTGTGTCGCCTATTTATTAAATTAATTACTGTTCCTCTTTAACTTCTTCAGGGATTATTCTCTTATAATCAACATAACCTGTTCCTGCTGGTATTTTCTTACCAATGATTACGTTTTCTTTTAATCCCTCTAAGTAGTCTTCTTTTCCTTCTATTGCTGCATTAGAAAGAACTTTTGTTGTTTCTTGGAATGAAGCAGCTGATATAAAGCTTTCTGTATTAACAGCAGCTTTAGTAATACCTTGAATTACTGGTTCGTATTCAACAAGTTTTTTACCTTTAGCTTTTAATTCTTCATTTTCAAGATCAACTATTCTCTTTTCTATTACTTCATCTTCAAGTAATAAAGAAGATCCAGAGTTTGTAATTCTTACTTTCTTGAACATTTGTTTAACTATAATTTCGATATGTTTATCGTTTACTGTAACTCCTTGGTCTCTATAAACTTGTTGTACAGATTCAAGGATAAATTGTTCTGCTGCTACTAGTCCTTTGATACTTAAGATATCGTATGGAGAAATAGCTCCTTCAGTAATTTTATCTCCAGCTTTGATAAGCATTCCGTCAGTTACAACTAAGTGATCCCCAACAGATACTAGGTATTCTTTAAATAATTCAGAGTTTCTTTCGTCTTTAACTAAGATAACTCTCATACCTTTTTTCTTTTTAGAAGTGATTTCAACTTTACCATCAACTTCACTTAATAGAGCTTTTCCTTTTGGATTTCTAGCTTCAAATAGCTCTTGTACTCTTGGAAGACCTCCAGTGATGTCTTTTGTTCCTTCCCCTTCTTTGATAAGTTTTGCGATAACTTGTCCTTTTCTTACTTTATCTCCTTCGTGAACCATCATATAAGCTCCGAATGGGATTTGATAACTTGCTTTTACTTCTTTTTTATCATCTAAAACAAGTAATCTTGGGTTAAGGTCTCCAGAATCAACTGGTTTTACTGATAAGTATTCAGTAACTCCATATTTACTATCATAGTTTGATTTGATAGTGATATCTTTATACGCTACTGTTCCTTCTTGGTCACAGATAATTGGTACATGGTATGGGTTTAAGTTAGCAAGAACTTGACCTTCTTCTACCATATCTCCATCTTTTACTCTTAAGATAGATCCTGATGGAATTTCATGGTCGTTGTTTCCAATTATAATTTTAGCTGATTGGCTAACTACAATTTCTTCTCCAGTTTCTTCGTTAACTAAAACTTTTACATCTTTAAATATTACTTTACCAGCATTTTCTGCTTTTTTAGTTGTTGCTGAAGCTGTTGCTGTTGCAACTCCTCCTGTATGGAACGTTCTCATTGTAAGCTGTGTACCTGGTTCCCCGATTGATTGAGCTGCAATAACTCCAACTGCTTCTCCAAGTAATACTTCTTTGTGGTTAGATAAGTCCATACCATAACATTTTTTACATACACCTTTTTCTAATGCACAAGTTAAAGGTGATCTGATTTTTATTTTTTTGATTCCTAATTCTTCTATTCTCTTAATTAATTCTTTTCCGATAAGAGTATTTCTTGGAGCAATTACTTCTCCGTTAACTATTAAGTCTTCAGCTAATACTCTTCCGTCTATTCTTTCAGATAATTTTTCAATTACTTTTCCTTCAGAAATTAATTCAGAAACTTCAATTCCTTCATGAGTTCCACAATCTTCTGCGTTTACTATAACTTCATGAGAAATATCAACAAGTCTTCTTGTTAAGTATCCTGAATCGGCAGTTCTTAGGGCTGTATCTGCTAGACCTTTTCTAGCTCCGTGTGATGACATAAAGAATTCTAATACTGTTAGTCCTTCACGGAAGTTAGCTTTGATAGGTACTTCTAGGATTCTACCTCTTGTATCGGCCATGTTACCCCTCATAGCTGCTAACTGTCTCATTTGTTGGATAGATCCTCTGGCTCCTGAAGTCGCCATCATGTAAACTGGGTTAAATTGATCTAGTCCGTTCATCATTGCGTCTGTAACATCTGCAGTAGCTTGTGACCAAACTGCAATTGTTTTTCTGTATCTTTCTTCGTTGATTATTTTTCCTTCTTTGTATTCTTGAGCAATTGAAGCTACATCTTCGTCAGCTTTTCTTAAGATATCTTTTTTAACAGCTGGAATTTCTAGGTCTTCAATACCTACTGAAACTCCTGCGAATGTTGAATAGTGATATCCAAAGTTTTTGATGTCATTTATAACTTCAGCTGTTTTTGTGAATCCATATCTGTCATATAAATCAGCGATTAATTTTTTCAATGGATTTTTACCATAAGTCATATTATAATCTCTTATTTCTTTAGGTAAGATTTCAGAGAATAATATTCTTCCTGGAGTAGTTGTTACCATTTCTCCATCTATTCTTACTTTGATTATTGCGTGAGTATCAATAACTCCATTTTCATAAGCTGTAAGAGCTTGTTCTCTGTTAGAAAATTCTTTTCCTTCACCTTTACATCCAGGTCTATCTTTAGTCATGTAGAAACATCCCATAACCATGTCTTGTCCTGGTACAGCTATTGGTTGTCCATTTGATGGAGCAATAATATTATTTGGTGCAAGCATTAGAAGTTTTGCTTCCATTATAGCTTCTGGAGAAAGTACTAAGTGTACTGCCATTTGGTCTCCGTCGAAGTCAGCGTTGAACGCAGAACATACTAATGGATGAAGTCTTATTGCTTTTCCTTCAATTAATACAGGTTCAAATGCTTGAATCGAAAGTCTATGTAGAGTCGGAGCTCTGTTTAATAGTACTGGGTGTCCATCAATAACATCTTCTATGATATCCCATACTTTATCATCTGATTCTTCAACTAGTTTTTTAGCTGTTTTTACGTTTGAAGCTAATTCTCTTTTAACTAGTTCTCTCATTATAAATGGTTTATATAATTCAAGAGCCATTTTCTTAGGAATTCCACATTGATTCATTTTTAATGATGGTCCTACAACGATAACTGATCTGGCAGAGTAGTCAACCCTTTTACCTAGTAGGTTTTGTCTGAATCTTCCTTGTTTTCCTTTTAACATATCAGATAGAGATTTTAACTCTCTGTTGTTTTGAGCAACAACTGGTTTTCCTCTTCTTCCGTTGTCAATTAAAGCGTCAACGGCTTCTTGAAGCATTCTTTTTTCATTTTTAACTACGATTTCTGGAGCTTTTATTTCTAAAAGTTTTTTCAATCTGTTATTTCTGTTAATAACTCTTCTATAAAGGTCATTTAAGTCAGAAGTAGCAAATCTTCCTCCGTCTAATTGAACCATAGGTCTTAAGTCAGCTGGTATTACTGGTACATTTTTAAGTATCATCCAAGCTGGTTTATTTTCAGATTCTAAGAAATCTCTTACTATTTTTAATCTCTTAGCAACTTTTTTTCTTTTTTGGCTAGAATTTACATCTTCTAGTTCTTTTTCTAATTCTTCTTTTAATACTGGAAGGTTAAGGTCTTCTAATAATCTTAAGATTGCTTCTGCTCCCATTTTTGCATCAAAAGAATTTCCATACATTTGTTTGAATAATTTATATTCTTTTTCGTTTATAATTTTTCCAACTGGTAATGTTTCTTCATTACTTTGGATAACTATATATCTAGCAAAGTATAATACAGACTCTAATTCTTTTGGAGATATTCCTAAGATTAAAGCCATTTTATTTGGAGTTCCTTTAGAATACCAAATATGAGATACTGGGGCAGCTAGTGCTATATGCCCCATTCTTTCTCTTCTTACTTTAGATTTTGTTACTTCAACACCACATTTTTCACAAACAAGACCTTTGTATCTCATTCTTTTGTATTTTCCACAGCTACATTCCCAGTCTTTTGTTGGTCCAAATATTTTTTCGCAGAATAATCCGTCCATTTCAGGATTTAATGTTCTATAGTTTATTGTCTCAGGTTTTGTAATTTCCCCATGAGACCATTCGTATATTTTTTCAGGTGAAGCAAGTTTTATTCTGATTTTTTCAAAACTTTTTATTCCCATATTAAATGTAAAGCCTCCTTAATCGAGATAAAGTTTTTACACTTTATAGTTATTAAATGCAAGATAATTTATTATTCGTCGTCTCCGAATGATAAATCATCATCTAAATTTTCATCATCAACATCATCTAGACCTAAATCTTCTCCAAATGTTGGAGCTCCTAATGAAAATTCTGTTATTGTTTCTTCTTTATTGTAATCTTCATCAACGTTGATTACATTTCCTTCTTTATCAAATAACTCAATGTCTAAAGCTATTGCTTGGAATTCTTTTAATAATACTTTAAATGATTCAGGTAAATCAGCTTCTGGCATTTCTTCACCTTTTACGATAGCTTCATAAGTTTTAGTTCTTCCGTTTATATCGTCAGATTTTACAGTTAACATTTCTTGAAGTATATTTGATGCTCCGTATGCTTCTAAAGCCCAAACCTCCATCTCTCCAAGTCTTTGTCCTCCGAATTGAGCTTTTCCTCCTAGAGGTTGTTGTGTTACTAATGAATATGGTCCGATTGCTCTTGCGTGCATTTTGTCTTCTACTAGATGGTGTAGTTTTAACATATACATTATACCAACTGTTACTTTATTATCAAACGGATCTCCTGTTCTTCCATCATAAAGTGTAACTTTTCCACTTCTTGGATATCCAGATTTTTCTAAACGATCTTTGATTTCTTCTTCAGTAGCTCCGTCAAATACTGGTGTTGCTATATATCTTTCATCTTTATTAGGAATTTTTTGAAGAGCTAATCCTAAGTGAACCTCAAGTACTTGTCCTATATTCATACGAGAAGGCACTCCAAGTGGGTTAAGAACAACGTCTAAGTGTGTTCCGTCTGCTAAGAATGGCATATCTTCTGCTGGTAATACTCTTGATACAACCCCTTTATTTCCATGACGTCCTGACATTTTGTCCCCAACAGTTATTTTTCTCTTTTCTGCTACGAAAATTCTTATAACTTTGTTAACTCCAGCTTTTAAGTCGTCTCCATTTTCTCTTGAAAGTTCAAGAACTTCAACTACTGTTCCTTTTGATCCGTGAGGCATTCTAAGTGATGTATCTCTTACATCTCTTGCTTTTTCCCCGAATATTGCTCTTAATAATTTTTCTTCTGCAGGTGGCTCAGTTTCTCCTTTAGGAGCTGTTTTTCCAACTAAGATATCTCCAGCTTCTACCTCAGATCCTACAATGATTATACCATTTGCGTCTAAGTTTCTTAAAGCTTCTTCAGAAACGTTTGGTATTTCTCTTGTAATTTCTTCGTCACCTAATTTTGTGTTTCTAGCTTCTATTTCATATTCTTCAATGTGAATAGATGTAAATACATCTTCTTTTCTTAATCTATCAGAAATTAAGATCGCGTCCTCGTAGTTATATCCTTCCCAAGGCATAAATGCCATAAGAATATTTCTTCCAAGTGCTAAGTCTCCACCTTTTGTAGCAGGTCCGTCAGCTATTACTGCACCTTTTTCTACTCTTTCACCTAAATCAACAATTGGTTTTTGGTGTAAGCACATTGCTTGGTTTGATCTTTCATAGTTTAATAAAGGATAAGTTACTTCTATTCCTTCATCAGACATTATTTTTATTAAGTGAGCATCTACATATGTTACTACTCCTGATACTTCAGATGTAACTACTGCACCAGAGTCTATTGCAACTTTTCTTTCGATTCCTGTTCCAACATATGGAGCTTCTGTTCTTAATAATGGTACTGCTTGTCTTTGCATGTTTGATCCCATTAGAGCACGGTTGGCGTCGTCATGTTCTAAGAATGGAATAAGTCCTGCTGATACAGATACAACTTGTTTTGGAGATACGTCGATATAATCAACTTTTTCTCCTTCAACTTGTAATATTTCATGACCAAATCTACAAGTGATACTTCCTAAAAGTTTTCCATTTTCGTCAAACTTAGAGTCAGCTTGGGCGATGAATAGTCCATCTTCTTCATCTGCTGCTAAATAATCTATTTGATCAAATTTGATAACTCCATTTTCTACTTTTACATATGGAGTTTCCATAAATCCATATTCATTTACTTTAGCATAAGTAGCTAAAGATCCGATAAGTCCAATGTTTGGTCCTTCTGGTGTTTCTATTGGACAAACTCTTCCATAGTGAGAGTCATGAACGTCTCTAACCTCGAATCCTGCTCTTTCTCTAGAAAGTCCTCCAGGTCCTAATGCTGATATTCTTCTTTTATGTGTTAATTCAGCTAATGGATTTGATTGGTCCATGAATTGTGATAATTGTCCAGAACCAAAGAAATCTAATATTAAAGCATTTAATGGTCTTGTATTTAATAATGATTGAGATGATAAAGTTTCTGAATCTTGAATTGTCATTTTTTCTCTTACCATCTTAGACATTTTTGCAAGTCCAGCTCTGATTTGCATTAATAGAAGTTCTCCAACTCCTCTAATTCTTCTATTAGATAAGTTATCTATGTCATCAGTATGTCCTTCTCCGTTAAATAAATCCATTATAACTTCGATAGTTCTTCTGATATCATCTTTTGTTAAAATAATTTCATTAGCGTCTACATTGATTCCTAATCTCTTATTTAACTTGTATCTTCCAACTGGTTCTAAGTCATATCTTTGTGGATTGAAGAACATTTGTCTTATTAAAGATCTAGCTGATTCAACTGTTACTAAATCTCCAGGTCTTAATTTTTTAAATACTTCAGTTACTGCTTCTTCTTTAGTTTCAGTATCGTCATTTAAGATAGTATTTGCTAATATTTTTTCTTTTGGAGTTACTTTATAGTAAACAACTTTAGCAATTTTCTTTTCGATAAGTTCTAATATAGTTTCAACTGTGATATGTTCTCCAGCTTCTCCTATAAATTCTCCATCTTCTTCATTAACAATATCTTCTTTTAAGAAACATCCTTCAATTTCTTGTCTTAAGTTTTCTAAAAGTTCTTCAGAATTTTTATAGTTATCATAGTAAGTTGTTAAATCTAATTCTTTAGTTTCTAAAAACTCTTCCATTATTTCTTGATTGTTATCAAAAAACTCAATAGCTTTTAAGAATACTGTAGCTAATACTTTTTTCTTTCTATCAATTTTAACATTTAAAAAGTCATTTTTATCTGTTTCAAATTCTAGCCAAGTTCCTTTGTATGGAATGATTTTTCCTATGAAAAGGTCTTTTCCTATTTGTAGATTAACTTCTTTGTCAAAAGAAACTCCAGGAGATCTATGTAACTGAGATACAACTACTCTTTCTGCTCCGTTTATAATGAATGTTCCTCTTGGAGTCATTAGAGGTATTTCTCCAAAGTAAACTAGACTTTCTTGGATTTCATTTCCACTTTTTTTGTTTGTTAGTCTAAGTCTAACTTTTAATGAAGCTGAATATGTTTTTCCTCTTTTTTTACACTCTAAT
This sequence comes from Fusobacterium perfoetens, assembly GCF_021531475.1. Classification (NCBI taxonomy): domain Bacteria; kingdom Fusobacteriati; phylum Fusobacteriota; class Fusobacteriia; order Fusobacteriales; family Fusobacteriaceae; genus Fusobacterium; species Fusobacterium perfoetens. The sequence continues at coordinate 26,778 of NZ_JADYTX010000004.1, forward strand.
TCATTATTTAAAGGTGGCTCAGCATCATGCAATTCATAAGAGATATAATCTAAACGAATATCTCCATTTGAAGACTCTATTGGAAATATTTCTCTAAAAGCAGACTCCAATCCCTTATTTTCTCTTGATAATGGACTGATTCTAGATTGAATAAAATCTTCATAAGAATTTAATTGAAATTCTAAAAAATGAGGCATTTCTCCTCTTTCTTTTATTTTTCCAAAATTAAATCTTTCAACGAGTTTCCCCATTTACTCACACTCCTTCAACTTTAATGTCAATACCTAACCTTTTGAAAATAACCTTCTATCTTAGTTTCAAAAGATTAAGTATTAACTACTACAAATTAAACTACAACTCTTATAGATGACTAAAATAGGCACTCAGTTGGAGTGCCTATTTCTTTTTGTTCTGTACAAACTTTCAGTTTAAAAGAACTATTTAACTTCTACTGTTGCTCCAGCAGCTTCTAATTTAGCTTTGATCTCTTCAGCTTCTTCTTTAGATGCTCCTTCTTTTATAGTTCCACCGTTGTCAGCTAATTCTTTAGCTTCTTTTAATCCTAATCCAGTGATTCCTCTGATTTCTTTAATAACTCCGATTTTTTTGTCTCCAGCTGATTTTAATATTACGTCAAATTCAGTTTTTTCTTCAACTTCAGCTGCTGCTCCTCCTGCTACTGCTACTGCTACAGGTGCTGCTGCAGTTACTCCAAAGTGTTCTTCTAAAGCAGTTACTAATTCTCTTAATTCTAAAACTGACATAGCTTCTAAGTCAGCGATAAATTGTTGTTTATCAAATGCCATTTATTTTTCCTCCTTAAATATTTTCAATAATATGATTTAATTTTTATTTTTTAATTAATTATTCAGCAGAACCTTCTTTTTTGTCTGCTACTGCTACTAATCCGTAAGCAAGTTTTCTTACTGGTCCTAACATTCCATTTAACACCATAGATAATAATTGTTCTCTTGATGGTAAAGATGCTAATGCTACAACTTCAGCTTCGCTAACTCTTTTTCCAGTTAAATATCCACCTTTGATGTTGAATATTTTAGCTTTTGCGTTAGCTTTAGATACTTCGTTCATTACTTTAGCAGGTGCTACTACGTCATCATATCCGAATGCGAAAGATGTAGTACCTTCTAATATATCGTCAAAAGAATCTTCAACTCCAGCTTCTTTAAGAGCTATTTTGAATAATCTGTTTTTAGCTACTAGATACTCTCCACCAGCTTCTCTTAAAGCTTTTCTTAATTGAGTTTCTTCTTTAACTTTTATTCCTTCATAATCTACTAATACGATAGATTGAGCTCTTTTAATTTTTTCTACTAATACTGCTACTGCTTCTACTTTAGCTTGATTTGCCATTCCAAGTCACCTCCTCTTTTTTTAAAAAATACCCCCGCAACTATATTACTAGAGACGGAGGCTGTATTTTCCATTGAGGTTTATGAATACCTGATTCCAACCTCGGTAGGATTTATGGCTATGCCACCTACTGTCTTTAGTATGGATTTATATTTAATTTTTTATCCAACAATCTATTATAATATATTTTTCTATAAAAAGTCAAGAAAAATTTATTATTTTTTTATTATCCTATTTCTTTAGCTACTAAAGCTGGATCCATTTTTATTCCAGGTCCCATAGTTAATGAAACAGCTACAGTTTTTAAATATTGTCCTTTTGCATCAGCTGGTTTTAATCTTACGATTTCTGCCATGAATGCTTTAAAGTTTTCATATATTTTTTCATCAGAGAAATCAGCTTTTCCGATTGGTACGTGGATAGATCCTAATTTGTCTACTCTGAATGCTAATTTACCTTTTTTGAATTCAGAAACTGCTCCAGCGATGTTAGGAGTAACTGTTCCTGATTTAGGGTTAGGCATTAAACCTTTAGTTCCTAATATTTTACCTAATCTTCCTAATTTAGGCATCATATCTGGTGTAGCGATTACTAAGTCGAAATCTAACCAACCTTGTTGGATTTTTTCGATATATTCTTCAGCTCCAGCATAGTCAGCTCCAGCTTCTAATGCTTTGTTGATGTTTTCTCCTTGAGTTATTGCTAATATTTTAACGCTTTTTCCAGTTCCGTGAGGTAAAACAACTGTTCCTCTTATTTGTTGACTTGCATGTCTAGGGTCTACTCCTAATCTTAATGCAACTTCAACTGTCTCTAAGAAGTTAGCACTTCTTGTTTTTACAACAGTTTCTAAAGCTTCTTTAACTTCATATAATCTTGTACTATCTACTAACTTAGCAACTTCTAAGTATTTTTTTCCTCTATGTTTTGCCATTTATTACTTCCTCCTCTGTGGTCAATGGAATTTATCCTACCACTATACATATATCAAATAATTCGCTATTTATTAGTCTACTATTTTTATTCCCATAGATCTTGCAGATCCTGCTAATACTTTCATTGCTGCTTCAACTGATCCTGCGTTTAAGTCAGGCATTTTTGTTTCAGCAATTTCTCTTAATTTAGCTGTATTGATAGTTCCAGCAACTTCTTTTTTAGAGTTTCCTGCTCCTTTAGTTGTTCCAGCTGCTTTCTTTAATAAGTCAGATGCTGGTGGAGTTTTCATGATAAATGTGAATGATCTGTCATTGTAAACAGATATTTCAACTGGTATAATCCATCCTGCTTTATCTTGAGATTTAGCGTTAAATGCTTTACAGAACTCCATAATATTAACACCGTGTTGTCCTAAAGCTGGTCCAACTGGTGGTGCAGGGTTTGCTTTTCCTGCAGGTAATTGTAATTTTATAACTTTAATAACTTCTTTTGCCATTCCTAATATTACACCTCCAAAATATGTGGTCCTAATGATTTTTCTCCCACTTGACTAATCAAATAATTAGTCTTCCTTCTTAACATCAGTAATGTTAGCTTCGATTGGTGTTAAACGACCAAACATCTCCATCATTACTTTAACTTTTCTATTTTCTAAATTAATTTCAGCAACTTTTCCTCTTTGTCCAACAAATCCTTCAGCTTCAATTACTACATAATCTCCAACTTCAAAGTCAACTGCAACTAATTCTGCATCTTCTTTTTCACTATTTTCAACACTATATCCTATTACTCTGAAGATGTTTTCTACTTCTTCTTCTTCCATAGGTATAGGGTCAGATCCTACTCCAACAAATCCTGTAACACCGTTTGTATTCCTAACTACATACCAAGCATCAGAATCAACACTATAGTTAATTCCATTTTCACTTTCTTCTCTTGTAGCTACCATTTCAAGCATTACATAACCTGGGAATAATTTTCTACTTATTGTTTTTTTCTTCCCTCTTCTAAGCTCAACAGATTGTTCTTCAGGAACTAATATTTTAGTTACAATTTCATTCATTCCTAAAGCTTCTATTTTTTGCTCTAAATCAGTTTTAACTTTTTTTTCATATCCAGAATAAGTATGGATCATAAACCATTTTTTTTCTAAAACTGTATTCATCTTATTGTCCTCCAAATAGAGATACAAGTATCTTCAAAAGTCTTAAAGCAACTATATCAAAAACTCCTAAATATATGCTAAGTGCAACACTCATCACAGCAACCCACACAGTAGCATGTATTACTGCTTTTTTTCTAGGCCATTCAACCTTAGAGTATTCCATCTTTACATCTTTTAATAACTTCATAGTTTGTCCACCTTTTTATCTTTTTCATAAAAATGGCAGGTCAAGAGGGACTCGAACCCCCAGCCCTCGGTTTTGGAGACCGATGCTCTACCAATTGAGCCATTGACCTGCATGTTGATAACTATTCTAACTGTATTCTACTGACTATTTTTTAGTTTCTTTGTGTAGAGTTTCTTTTCCACACCATTTACAATACTTCATTAATTCTAATCTTTCAGTAGTGTTCTTTTTGTTTTTTGAAGTACTGTAGTTTCTTCTTTTACATTCTGTACATTCTAATTGAATATTTACTCTCAATTCATACACCTCCATTTGTTTATCGGATAATCCTTAATCCTCCCATACCACTGACGAGTATGGTAATAGAGTTCTTATGATTCTAGTTTATTAAGACATAGATGATTATACATCATTCTTTCGATTTTGTCAATACTTTTTTTTATTTTTCCCTCAATTTTTTGAGGGAAAAATTTTACTTGTTATCTCCAGCCTCTTGCTCTTTTAATTTTTTTTCTATATTTCTTAATTTTACATTCATTTCATTAACTCTTACTTCAATAGAATTAAGTATCCAATACTGAAAGTGGTTTGCTTTTTTCATCTCATAGATAAGCCAAATTATTTTTGCTATTCCTAAAAGAATTGCAAAATAGATAGATACTTCCAAAGAAATTTTTCTTAAAACTCCACCCATAAAAAGAAGTACAACTATCATTGAAATTAATAAAAAGTTTACTCTTTTATTTTGAGTATCATTTTTTCCACCTATTTTTCCAATTATTTTTTGGATTTTTTCTTTTTCTTTTTGAAAAGCTTCTAACTCTTGTAATAAATTTTCTTGACTATTATCCATAAACCACTCCTTTTTATCTTATTTTAGCTATTGTAGGCATCTCTCTTTTATATTGATTTCTCGCTATTCTTGTAAATATAGTATCAACTATTTTTTCGTCATATCCTTTTGCTTTTATCTCTTCTTTTGTATTATTTAGATAAATTAAATGATAAAGGATCTCATCTGCCATTTCATAAGAAAATCCTAATTCAGCTTCATCAGTTTGACCTTCCCATAAATCAGCACTTGGCTTTTTATCTATTACTTCTTTTGGTACACCCATATATCTTGAAAGTTCCCAAACTTGAACTTTTAATAATTCTCCAATTGGATTTATTCCACTTGCCATATCTCCAAATTGAGTTCCATATCCTAATAAAAGTTCTGTTTTGTTAGAAGTTCCCATTACGATAGCATTTTCTTTTGCTGAGTTGTCAAATAACACGCACATTCTTGTTCTTGACATGTAATTTCCTCTTCTAAGTCCAGAAGCTTCCCCTTCCATTCCAAAATATCCATCAACCATTGGTGTTATTTCTACTTTTTTAGAGTTTATCCCTGAAGCTTTTACAACAAGCTCTGCATGCTCAACACTCTCTTTACTAGAAGTTTTATAAGGCATCATAACTGTATAAACATTTTCTGGTCCTATAGCCTTAGCTGCTATAAAAGCCACTAGAGCTGAATCTATTCCTCCAGAAAGTCCAAGTATTACTTTTTTAAATCCTCTTTTAGCTGTTTCTTCTCTTACAAAGTTTACTAATTTTTCTTCTAACTCTTTCATATTAGAAGTAAGTTCATTATAGATTTCTGGTTTCATTATTTTTCCTCCCCGTCTAACAATTCTCTATCCAATCCAAATTTTCCAATTTTTCCACTTCTATAATCCCTTAAAAGTGTAAGAGTAGCTTGATGTACATTAAGACTTCCACCCTTTTGAATCATCTTCATTCTAAGAGCTATTTTTTCTAATATATTTCCTGCCACTCCTTCAAAATCTTCATCTAGTAATTTATATCTTTCTTTTAAATTTTCTTTTAGACCATATAATAAAACTTTATCTAAAAATTTGCAAGCTACATCTTCAATAGGTAATATGTCATCTTTTATAGCTCCTGATATAGCTAAGTTAAAACCAACTCTTTCATCTTCAAATCTTGGCCATAAGATTCCTGGAGTATCTAAAAGTTCTAGTCCTTCTTTAATTCTTACCCATTGTTTTCCTTTTGTGTATCCTGGCATATTTCCAACGCCAGCACTATTTTTACCAACTATTCTATTTATAAGTCTTGATTTCCCAACGTTAGGGATTCCAGCTACCATAAGTCTTGTATTAACTTTTCTCAATCCTTTTTTCATCATTCTTTCTTTTTTTTCAGCAGCTACTTTATCTATAATAGAATAAAGTTTTTTCATATTAAAACCTGTTTCTGCACTAAGCTCTAATACCTCATCAGCATCATTGTGACTTATAAAATAGTTTCTCCACTTTGCAAGTTCCTCTTTATCAACTAAGTCAGATTTATTTATTACTATTATTCTCTTTTTTCCTTTTGCAAAAGTAGAAATATCTGGATTTCTACTAGATATTGGAATACGAGCATCAACAACCTCTAATACTATATCTATCAAAGGCATATTTTCTTTTATCATATCCTTAGTCTTTTTCATATGACCAGGATACCAGTTTATTCTTGTCATTGACATTTTTTTCTTACTCCTCTTCGTCCTCTTCTTCTATATCTTTCGCATATTTATTAACTTTTTCTTTTTTCTCTTCTACTTCATTTCCTCTTACTATGATTACATATTCACCTTTAAGAGTTTTATTTTCAAATTTTTCTATAAGTTCTTTTGTTGTTCCTCTTACAATCTCTTCATAGATTTTTGTTATTTCTCTTATAAGAACAACTTCTCTTTCTCCGATAAATTCTTCTATATCTTTAAGAGTTCTCACTACTCTATGAGGTGATTCAAAAAACATTATAGTTCTTTTTTCATCTGCAAAAGATTTAAGTAATGTCTGTCTACCTTTTTTCTTTGGTAGAAAACCCTCGAATACAAATCTTCTCATTGATACTCCAGCCACAGAAGCTGCAGCTGTCATAGCACTTACCCCAGGAATTGGCACAACTTTTATATCATTTTTTAAAGCTTCGTCTACCACTTCATATCCCGGATCTGATATACAAGGTGTCCCTGCATCAGTAACAAGAGCAATATTTTTTCCTTCTTTTAAAAGATTTACAATATTTTCAACTTGATGTTGTTTTGTATGTTCATCATATCTATATATTGTAGTTTCTATCTCTAAATGGTTTAAAAGTTTTTTAGTAACCCTTGTATCTTCAGCAAAAACATAATCTACTTCTTTTAATATTCTAATAGCTCTCAAAGTAATATCTTCAAGATTTCCAATAGGTGTTGCCACTATATAAAGCATTTTTTACCCCTTACTTTTTATTTTTTCTTTCTTTTATCATTGAAATAATCGCTGCTTCAGCAGTTTTTAATTGTTTGTCCTCTTTTTTAATAAGTTTTTTAGCTTCTTTTTCTCCAACTATAGAAGTTAATATTTTTTCTTTGCTAGCTTCTTGAGCTTTGTCATCCACATTAGTAACAAAACCATCATAGAATAGATAATCATCTTCTTCCTCAACTAATATATCTGGTTTTATTCCTTTTCCATGAATATTTTCTCCCTTTGGAGTATAATATTTAGCTATTGTTAATTTTACTCCATCTTGATCTGGCAACGGAAGTAACACTTGAACGCTACCTTTTCCATAGCTTTTCTCTCCGATAAGAGTTCCTCTTTTATAATCTCTTATTGCTCCAGAAACTATTTCTGATGCAGAAGCACTTCCCTCGTTTATAAGTATTACTAATGGAAAATCTCCATAATATTTTCCTTCTCTATAAGAAAATACTTCCTCTCCTTTTTTAGGTCTTTCACTTACAACTACTCCCTCTTTTATAAACATAGAAGAAATACTTACAGCTTGACCAATTATTCCTCCTGGATTGTTTCTTAAATCAAGAATTAATCCTTCCATTCCTTGGCTTATTAATTTATCTAACTCTCTTCCAACTTCTTTATCTACATTTTCTGCAAATTGAGTAAGTTTTATATATCCAATATTACCATCTAACATTTTGCTTCTTACATTTTCAAGTTTTATATCAGCTCTTTTTAAAACTATATCTCTATCTTTCTTTTCAGATTCTCTATAGATTTTTAATTTTACTTCTGTACCTGTATCTCCTTTTAAAAGTCTCGAAGCTTCTTCAAGTTCTATATCATAAGTACTTTTTCCATCTATATATAGAACTTTATCATTTGGTCTTATTCCCGCATTAAAAGCTGGAGCTCCCTCAATAAGAAGTTCTACTGTAACTGGTTCGTTTGCCCCTTTTCTTATTATCATTCCAACTCCAGAATATTCACCTTTCATTTGTCCTTCTAAATCTTCCATACCTTTTTTAGAAAAATAATTTGAATGGGGATCTTCCAAAGTTTCTATCATTCCTTTTAATGCTCCTTGCATAAGAATAGTTTTATCAAGTTTTTTATCTCCAACAAAGTTTTCTTGAATAATATCCATTACATCAGAAATTTCTTTCAGTTGTTTTATATTACTCATAAAACCTGTTTTTTCTTCTTCAGCAGATTGAGCAATAGAAGCAAAAAATAAAAATGTTAACACTCCTATTTTTTTTATACTTAAATTTGACATATCTTCCTCCTAATTTGTAGAACCGTTAACTATCTCTTCAATATCTATATTGTAATCTTTTTCCTGTTTTCCAAATAAAGAGATATACTCAGTATTTCCTTTTCCGCCTTTTATTGGAGAAACATCAAGAAATTCTAAATAAAGTCCATTCTCTTTGGCACTTTCTAAAACTCTTTCTATAGCATAGATATGATAATCTTTATTTCTAACAATGCCACCTTTTTCTATCATATCTTTTTTTACTTCAAATTGTGGCTTTATAAGAGCCATTAACTTTGTTCCCTCTTCAAAAAATTTATTCAAAGAACCAAATATATGAGTTATCGATATAAAAGATACGTCCATCACCATATAATCTATCTTTGAATTGTCTATATCTTCAACAGTTAAATCCTTTATATGTTTATTTTCTATAGAAGTTACTCTTTCATCTGTTCTAAGTTTCCAGTCTAATTGATTTGTTCCAACATCAACTGCATAAACGTGACTTGCCCCATTTAAAAGAGAACAATCTGTAAATCCACCTGTTGAAGCTCCTATATCCAAAACTATTTTATCTTTAAAATCAAGATTAAAAACATTGATGGCTTTTTCTAATTTTAATCCACCTCTACTGACATATTTCGATTCTTTTCCCTTAACTCTGATATTAAGTTCTTTGTCATCTTCTATTTTTATCATAGTCCCTGGTTTTTCAATTTTTATATCATTAACTAAAACTATTCCAGCCATTACAGCTCTTTTGGCTTTATCTACATCTGGATAGAAACCATTCTCCACCAAAAGTACATCAATTCTTTGTTTCATTAATCTCTCCTTTAAAAGATCTTTTCTCAAAAATTTCATTTTCATTTAGATATTTTAAAATCTCATTATTGAGAATAAGATTTTTAAATCCTTTTTTCTCAACAGATTTTATTAATTTTCCTGTTTCTATTATTCTTTTTGAAAAAAACTCATCACCAATTGGAACTTTTTTATTTTTTCTAAAATAATTAAGCAACTGTTTTGTAGAGCCTAACTTTAATTCCTGTTTAGATTTTTTTAATCTATCTTTTATAACTCCAGTAGTACATTTAAATCTTCTACTTACTTCAACTAGAGACTCTCCTCTCTCAAAGCCTTTTAAAATCTCATTTGCTTCCACTGGATTTATTCTATGATGTTTAGCCGAATACATATCTGCCCAATGAACAAGACGAGCTTCTTTTGTACTTGGGTTTACTTTTCCCCATTTTCCGTGATGAGATACAACTATATGAATTATATTTTTCTTAACTTTATTTTTTAAAATTAATCCTGTTCTTTCTTCTATTTTATCTATAAGATTTTCTGTTTCTTTTACAACATAATCTGGATTTTTTAACATTATCTGAGAGTGAGAAATATTTTCTTCATTTTTTCTTAAGCTTCCTTTGCTTAAGTCATGAATTATTATCCCAACAATAATAGAAAAAAGATCCAAATCTGTTCCTGCTTTGAAAAAACTAGCATATGTTTTTTTTATTTCATTAACAGAAAGAATAAAAACATCATATGTGTGAGCTGTTATCTTTACCCCTTGGTCGCTAAAATTTTCTAGTTCTTTAACAGCTTCCTCATTCAATAATTCTTCCAAAAATATTTTTATCTTTTGATTAACCTCTAACATCAAGTTTCCCTTCAATTCTATCAACTAATGTTTGTCCCCTTAAACCATATTTTTCCATTAGTTCTCCTCTTTTTCCATGAGGAATTTCTCCAAACTCTATCCCAATTTTATTTACTTTTCTATTCATATTTATATCATTAAGATAATTTAAAATTTTGCTACCAAACCCATTTACTTCATAGGCTTCTTCTAACACAAAAATATTATCATATTTTTCAAATTCATTTTTTATATAAGTTTCGTCCATAGGAGTTATTGACGCTGCACTTACAATAGTCCCGTCTATTCCTTTTTTCTCTAATAAATCTCTAACAGATAGAATTTCTTTTAACATACTTCCAGTGCAAATAAAAAGATTTTTCTCTCCTTTTACTATCTCTCTCCATTTTCCCAATTCAAATTCTTTATCATCTTCTATATTATAAACATTTTCTTTACTATATCTTATAGCCATTGGATTATAAATATCTCTTGATATTTCCAACACTTCTTTTAATTCTTTTTCGGTAGTAGGAGCCACAAGATAAAAATTAGGAATTGTTATAAATAAAGATATATCATACAGACCATTATGAGTCTTTCCGTCTTCTCCAACTATTCCTGCCCTATCAATTAAAAATCTAACCGGAAGATTTTGCAGTGATATATCATGAATAAGCTGTCCCACTCCCCTTTGTAAAAAAGTAGAGTAAACAGCAAAATAAGGTTTCTTTTGACTTTTTGCAAGTCCACCTGCAAAAGTTACTCCATGTCCCTCAGCTATTCCTATATCAAAACTTCTCTCCGGATATTTTTCAAAAAATTCTTTTAATCCTGTACCCTTTACCATTCCTGCCGATATAGCAAAAATATCTTTATCAACTTTTCCAAGTTCAACTAAACTTTCTCCAACAACATCAGAATATATTTTTTGAGGTCCTTTTTTTTGAGGATTCAACGGACTTACTCCGTGAAATTTTTCTTTCTCTTCTTCAGCTGGTTTATATCCTTTTCCTTTTTGAGTTTTTATATGTACAAATATAGGCCCCTCTTCAACTTTTACTTTTTCAAGAATAGAAATAAGATCTTCTAAATTATGTCCATCAATTACTCCAAAATATTTAAAACCTAAATTTTCAGATATACTTACCGGTAAAAAGAAATTTTTAACAGAATGTTCTGCTCTTTTTATTGTATTTGAAAGTTTTTTCCCAAAATTTCCCTTTCCTATGATATTTTTCACATCTTTTCTTATACTCATATAAGCTTTACTAAGTATCATACGACTGAAAAATTTAGAAAGTCCTCCTACATTTTCGCCAATAGACATCTCGTTATCATTCAAAATAACAACCATATTTTTTATATTTACCATATTATTTAAAGCTTCTAAAGAGTGTCCATTAGCAATAGAAGCATCTCCTACAATAACTATTATTTTGTCCTTTGGATTTCCTACTGCTAAACCTACTCCAGCTGATAAAGCACTTCCTGCATGTCCACTTATAAAATTATCATAATGACTTTCTTTAGGATCACAAAAAGGTCCAATCCCTCCAAAAGTTCTTAAAGTATCAAATCTATCTTCTCTATCAGTTAAAATTTTATATACATAAGATTGATGTCCAACATCAAATAAAATTTTTGTATTTTTATCATCAAAGACTTTTCTTAAAGCAACTGTTAATTCTACAATACCTAAATTAGAAGCTAAATGTCCTCCATTTTTTAGGACTACATCTATAATTTTAGCTCTTAATTTATCACACAGTTCTTTTAAATCTTTTATGTTTAAGTTACTCAAATCCATATTCTCGCCCCAATCTATCCTATACTAAATAGTCTTTAAATAAAAAAGCTATTATTATTCCTACAGTGGCTCCTATCAAGACCTCAAATGGTGTATGTCCCAATAACTCTTTCAATTTTTTTCCATCATTAAATCTTTGTCCAAGTCTTTGAGCAAATTCGTCTACCATTTTATTTACGATCTTAGCCTGTCTTCCTGCAGCTCTTCTTATACCTGCTGCATCATACATTGTTATCCCAGCAAAAACTATAGCTATCGCAAAATATGGAGTATTTGTTCCATATACAATCCCTATACAAGTAGTCAAACAAGAAACTGTTGATGAATGAGAGCTTGGCATTCCACCTGTTTCTAAAAATCTCTTTAAATTAAAGTCTTTATTTGTAAAGATTGTTTCAAGAACTTTATAAAACTGTGCCACAAACCATGCTACAAAAGTTACATCTAATATTCTATTATTAAAAATGATACCAACCTCATTCATTCTTTCTCCTTTTATCCAGAAATTTCTTATCTAACACTTTCTTTCAATTCTAAAGAAATTTTTGGATTTTCTTTATTTTCTTTATATAAAATTATTGTTTTTCCTATGATTCCAACTACTTCACAACCTGTTTTTTCTTGAATTATTTCTGCTAATTCTCTTTTATCTAATTCTACAGATTGTAACATTTTTACTTTTATTAATTCTCTTGAAGATATAGCATCTAATATACTTTGTCCTAAGTTATCTGTATATCCTTCTTTTCCAACTCTTACTAATGGCTCTAACTCATGAGCTCTTTTTCTTAAAAATTCTCTTTCTCTACTGTTCATCTATTTTTCTCCTTAATATTTTTTATTTAATTTTTTAAACTTCCAGTATAATTGGTAAAATTACTGGATTTCTTTTTGTTTTGCTGTAAACATATTTTGCTACAGCCTCTTTAGTTACATTTTTTAGAGGTTGCCAATCTCTAAGTTCATCTCTTTCAACTTTGGCAATCTTCATATTGATATGTTCTATCACACCATTTATAAGTTCATCAGATTCTTTTGAATATGTAAATCCTCTAGTTATTACCTCTGGACCAGAAAGAATTTTTTTAGTTTCTTTATCTAAAGTAAACCCTACTATAATAACTCCATCTTGTGATAATTGTTGTCTATCTCTTAAAACTGTTTGTCCTATATCCCCAACACCTAAACCATCAATAAATGTAGCTCCAGCACTTACTTTTCCTTTTAATTTTACACCACTTTTTGCTACTTCTATTTTATTTCCATTTAGTGCAAGTATTGTATTTGATTTTGGAATTCCAACTTTTAAAGCTGTATCTATATGAGCTTTAAGCATTTTATATTCTCCGTGAACAGGCACAAAATATTTTGGCTTTATCAAGTTGAATATAAGTTCTTGCTCTATCTTTGAACCATGTCCTGAAACGTGAATTCCAGCCACTTTCTTAAATATTACTTCTGCTTCATATTTTAATAAATTATTTATATTTTTTGAAACAGCTTTTTCATTACCAGGGATTGGTGTAGCAGAGATAATTACTGTATCTCCCTCTTTTACCCTTGTATGTTTGTGAATATTTGAAGCTATTCTTGAAAGAGAAGCCATTGGCTCTCCTTGAGTACCTGTACAAAGTATGACTACTTTATTATCTTTTTGATTATCTACTTCAGATAAAGGAATTATTGTATCTTTTTTTATTTTTAAATATCCCATATTTGAAGCAATCTCAAAAACTTTAACTAAGCTTCTTCCATCAACTGCTATTTTTCTTCCATATGATTCTGAAATTTCTATTATTTGTTGAAGTCTATGGATATGTGAAGCAAAAGCCGCTATTATTATTCTTCCTTTAGCCTTTGCAAACTCTATTTGAAAAGCTTCTCCAACTGTTTTTTCTGATGGAGTAAATCCTTCTGACTCAGCATTTGTAGAATCAGATAAAAGTAAATCTATTCCCTTTTCTCCAAGTTGAGCAAATCTTGCCAAATCACTTGGTTGTCCATCTACTGGAGTAAAATCTATTTTAAAATCTCCTGTAAATAAAACATTTCCTGCTGGTGTGCTTACATAAATTGCATAAGAATCAGCAATGGAGTGAGTTATTCTTATAAATTCAATATTAAAATATTTTCCAATTTTTACTTTTGATCTATTTTTAACTTCTCTCATTTTTGGAACATCTTTTATTTTAAGATTTTCAAATTTTGATTCTATCAGAGCAAGTGTTAATTTTCCTGAAAAAATAGAAACATCTTTATCGATTTTTTGATATAGATATGGAATAGCTCCTATATGATCTTCGTGGCCGTGAGTTACAAAAAGACCTTTTATTTTACTCTTATTATTTTCTACATAAGAAAAATCTGGAATTACTGCATCTATACCTAAAAGTCCCTCTCCAGGAAATCCTAATCCACAATCAATTATTATTATCTCATCTCTATATTGGACTAAACTCATATTTTTTCCAACTTCATCTAATCCACCTAGAGGAATAACATACATTTTTTCTTCTTTTGTCTCTTTAGTTTCTTTAATCTCTTTTACTATTTCTTTTGTTTTTTCTAAATTCTCTGTTCCTTTCTTCCCTTTTTTTTCAAAAGAGTTAGTTTTTTTTCTCCTAAATATCATTTTTTCTTCCTCTTATCTTTATTTGATTATTCTCCTGTGGATATAACTATCTTATTTTTAAGATTTTTATCCTCTTTAAGATTTTCAATTCCTAACTTTTTAGCTATTTTATAAGCTACAAAATAATCTTCTTTATTATATGAAACTTGACTCTCTTTTTCAGATACTTTATTTTTTATTCTTCTCAACCCTAAGTATCCTTCTTTATCCAAAGTTTGCATATATTCAGCTGCTTTTTCACTTACTCCAACAACATCAATATCATAGATTTTTCTCTCCTCTTTTCCAAGAACGATTACTACATTAGCTAATGTTGGAATTGTTGCATCTTCTTTTATTTTGAAATATTTTTCATCAACTGACATTATTATATCTTCAGTTTGTTTTTGATTTAGATCATTTATAATAACATAACTTTCATTGATATTTGTTTCATAGTTAGCTGCTGAATATTTAACTCCAAGGTCTTTTTGAAGTTTATTTCCAGTTTTTCTAGCATATCCTGCTTTTCCGTTAGCATTTAATATATCAACCACTACTTTAGCATTTTCTATACTAGCTTTTTCATCACTACTATAAAAGTTTTCAAATATTTTTTCTATACTAGAAGTTAAAATATATCTTTTATCTTCTACCACTACTTCTGGTATTTTTGTAGAAGTTTTTACTGGTAATTCTACTTCTCCATATTTTAAAACTTTATAGTCTTTTATTTTTTCTGGAAAAATATAGTTAATATTATTTAAAATTTCTTTGTAATTTTTTACATCTACAAGCTCTCCAAGAGTTTTTTCTTTATCTAGTTGTATTTCAAAAGGAATCTCTATTGCCAGTTTATCTTCATAAACTAGAAAAATATTTTCTTTCCCTACCAACATATACCTTGTCATTTTATCTGTTTCTCTATTATCTCTTAAAGTTATAAAAATTAACGAACAGATAAATACTGTAAGTAAAATCGCTCCCCCTAAAACATATTTTATTCTAGATAATTTTTTCTTATAGTTCACCTATTAACAGCTCCTTTTCAATAGATATTATTTTTACTTTTACTTCGTCATTTGTTTTTAAAATAATATTTTCTTTTCCTAAAATTTCCACTCTAAGATAATTTTTGCTATACCCAAAATAGCTTCCTTTTTTTTGTTCTTCCACTAATACAGTTAACTCTTTTCCTAAATATTTTTCTCTTATTTTTTCTCCACACTCTTCTTGTGCTTTTTCTAAATCAATTACTCTTTCTCTTCTTACTTGCATAGGTATTTGATCTTTAAAAGTAGCTGCCAGAGTTTTTTCTCTCTCTGAATAAGGGAAAACGTGAAGTGATGAGAACCCAATCTCTTTTATAGCTTCTTTTGTATTTTCATACATTTTTTCTGTTTCTCCTGGAAAACCAACTATTACATCAGCTGTGTATTCTATATTTTCCACTTCTAATTTTAATTTTTGAAGTCTTTCTTTTATCAATTCCACTCCATATTTTCTTCTCATAGCTCTTAGTACATCATCATCACAAGATTGTAAAGAGATATGTAAGTGAGGCATTATTTTAGGATTTTTCATAACAGAAATAAATCTATCTGTTATTCTATCTGGATATATTGAACCAAGTCTTATTCTTGTAATACCATCTATTTTTGTAAGGCTTTCTAATAAATCTTCAAAAACTATATCTCCTTCAAGATCTTTTCCATAGTCACCTATATTTATTCCAATAAGTATTATTTCTTTATATCCCTCTTCCACAAGTTTTTTTGCTTCAGAAATTATGTTTTCAAAATTTCTTGATCTACTTTTTCCTCTCCCAAAAGGAATTTTACAATAAGAACAGAAATTATTACATCCATCTTGGATTTTTATATAGGCTCTTGACATCTCTCTTAAAGTTGAAAACTCTAATTCTTGATATTTATCCTCTTGAAAAATATCTGATACCATTAGATGATTTGGTTCTTTACTTTTTAATTCTTCTATAAGAGTAACTATTCCCTCTTTATTTGTATTTCCTACAACATAATCAACTTCGTCTATTTTAAGAAGTTCTTCTCCGTTTGTTTGAGCATAACAGCCTGTCACTATCACTTTTCCATTAGGATTATGTCTTTTAGCTCTTCTTAATATATTTCTTGTTTTTTTATCAGCTATCGAAGTAACTGTACAAGAGTTTACAATATAAAAATCTGAATATCCATCAAAATCTACATCTTTATAACCTAATTTTGTAAGCTTTGTTTTTAGACTTTCAGTTTCATATTGATTAACTTTACATCCTAAAGTATAAAAAGCCACTTTTTTATTTAAATTCATTAACTAGCACTCCTCCTACTACAATAGCAGCAGTTTCAGCTCTCAAAATATTTTTTCCTAAAGTAACTATATTAACATTTTCTAAATTTTTTAAATAGTCTATCTCACTAATATCAAATCCACCCTCTGGTCCAATAATATAAAGAACTTTTTTAGGTTTATTTTCAATTTTTCTTAAAAGATTTTTTAAGTTAAATTCTTTTTCACATTCATAAGGTACTATTACTGAATCAAATTCTTTATAATCAATCTGATTAATTTTTGTTATTTTATCTATCTTTAAAAATTTTGTTCTTTGACACTGTTTAACTGCTTCCCTAGAAATTACATTCCATTTATCTTTTGTTTCATTTAATTTTACAATAGTTCTTTTTGTTTCAAGTGGAATTATTCTATCAATTCCAATCTCTGTAAGTTTTTGTATAACAAGCTCCATTCTATCATTTTTTATTATAGATATTCCTGCTACTAACTCAACTTCATCTTCTTCCGATTTTTTAGTTTCAATTATTTCTAAAATAATCTCTTTTTTTTCTACTATTAAAACTTTACAGATATACTCATTTTCACCATCTACAGCTCTTATAACTTCACCCTCTTTAACCCTAAAAGAGTTTTTTAAGTGATTTATATCAGCCTTATCTGTTATTTCTATTCTGTCTAACCCTATAATATTTTTATCTTCAATTACTACAGTTATCATCTTTTCACATCCTAGATAATATCTTTATTTTTTAATAAATCATCTAATGTCGTAGATTTTAAAATCTCTTTCATTGCACTATCAAGTCTATTCCAAATACAACTTCCTACACAACCTTCATCAGCACAATCTTTTGTTTCTTTTACATTTTCATTACAATTTATTATTTTTTCATCATCGTCTAAAATTTTGTAAATTCTATAAAGAGTTATCTCTTTTGGGTCTGTTACAAATCTATATCCCCCATTTGGTCCTCTTTTTCCCTCGATGATATTTTCATTTTTCAATTTATTTAGTATTTGCTCTAAATATTGAATAGAAATCTCTTCTCTTTCAGAGATCTCTTTTATCCTCACCATTTTTCCCTTTAGACTTTCTTCTACTATATACACTAAAGCTTTTAAACCATATCTAACTTTTGTGTTTATCTTCATACTCTTTACTCCTTAATCTTAAAATGTTCTCTCCCTTTCTCTGTGACAACTCTTCCTCTTGGAGTTCTTTTTATATAACCTATTTTTACTAAATATGGTTCATAAACTTCTTCGATAGTTCTTTTATCCTCTCCTAAAAGTAAAGAAAGAGTTTCTATTCCCACAGGACCTCCATTATAATTTTCTAACATAGAAACAATTATCCCTCTATCTAATTCATCAAGTCCATTTTGATCTACCCCTAAAAGTTTCAAAGACTCTGTAACAATAGATTTTGTTATAACTCCATCACCTTTTATTTCAGCATAATCTCTCACTCTTTTTAAAAATCTATTAGCAATTCTCGGAGTTCCTCTACTTCTTTTAGCGATCTCCAAAGCTCCCTCTTCTTCAAGACCCACTTGTAAAACTTTTGCTCCTCTAATAAGAATATCAACCAAATCTTTATCTGTATAATATTCCATTCTGTGAGTTACACCAAAACGATCTCTAAGAGGAGAACTTAAAAGTCCAGCTCTTGTAGTGGCTCCTATCAAAGTAAAAGGTGGCAACTCTATTCTTATAGATTTTGCTGATGGCCCTTTTCCTATTATTATATCTAGCTCTCCATCTTCCATAGCAGGATATAAAATTTCTTCCACTGAGGTATTCAATCTATGAATTTCATCTATAAATAAAATATCATTTTCTTCCAAAGATGTCAAAATAGCTGCCAAGTCTCCCGCTTTATCCAAAACTGGTCCAGAAGTTATTTTTAAATTAACTCCCATTTCATTGGCTATAACTCCAGCAAGAGTAGTTTTTCCAAGTCCAGGAGGTCCATATAAAAGAATATGATCTATACACCCTCCTCTTCTTTTAGCAGCTTCTATAAAAATTTTCATTTTTTCTTTAAGAGTAGATTGTCCTATATATTCATCAAATTTTTTTGGTCTAAGGGTTCTTTGAGTTTCTACTTCATTTCCTAATTCTTTATCTGTAACCACTCTATCCACAACTTACCTCTTTCAAAAAATTCCTTACTCATTTTATAAATTATTATATCATTTATGATATTTTTTTAAAAGTTTTTTCTACCATTTTCAAAAAATATTTTCTTTAATATATAACAAAAATAAAAAGCCAGCGTGAACTGACTTTTTAATAAAATTATAATTTAAATAATAAATCTTCATACACTGGGAATGGCCATAAACTTTTTTCACAAAGATGTTCTAATACGTCTACCCATTCTCTTAAATGTTTTAATCTTGGAACTACATGATAATGATAATATTTAGCTCTTTCATATTGATCTTTTATATAAATTGCTTCTGAAAAATCTTTTTCTAGTTCTGCCAAAGAATTTCTTAAATGATCTTTTCCATTTATAACTTTTAATAGATGTCTTTTATCTCCTGCAACACAGTTTTCATATTCTGGTCCTAAAGCAAGTTGAATATTTTTTATTGAAGTAGCAATATTATTCATATATCTCATTATTGCTGGATAAATTTCATTTCTTGCCATTCTTATAGCTGTTGTTGTTTCTATTTTTAGTTGTTTATTATATCTTTCTGTATAAATTACAAATATTGAGTTAAGCTCTCCTCTATTTAAAACTCCATTTCTTTCAAATAATTCTACTGTTGATTCTTTTTTATAAACTGGTAAAGCTTCAACTGTACAACTTAGATTTGGTAATCCTCTTCTTTTTGCTTCTTCTACCCAAGCTTCGTCATATCCGTTACCATTAAAAACTATTCTTTTATGTAAATTGTATCTTTCTTTTACCAATTTTACAATCTCTTTATTCATATTTGTTTTATCTTCTATTTTTTCAAGTTTGTCTGCGTACTCTTTTAATATATCAGCAACTATAGTATTAATTATAAATACTGGTGTTGTTGGAGATGCACTTGATCCTGGCATTCTATATTCAAATTTATTTCCTGTAAAAGCAAATGGAGAAGTTCTATTTCTATCAGAACTATCTCTTGGAATTCTTGGAACATTATATGTTCCAAGTTCAATAGACTCTTCTTTTTCTTCACTTCTATTAATTTTGTCAACATTTTCTAAAAGTTCTTGAACAGGTTCTCCTATAAAAATAGAAATTATTGCTGGAGGAGCTTCTGCACCACCAAGTCTATGATCATTTCCTGAAGTAGCTGTTGAAACTCTTAAAACATCTGAATATCTATCTACTGCTTCTATTATGGCTGTTAGATAAAGTAAAAAATCTAATTTTCCTTTTGAAATATTTTCTGGATCCAATAAATTTTCTCCTGTGTCTGTGCTTAAAGACCAGTTACAATGTTTTCCTGATCCATTTACTTTATCAAATGGTTTTTCATGTAAAAGTGCTGCTAGTCCATGTCTATCTGCAACTCTTTTTATCATATCCATACAAAGTTGATTTTGATCTGCTGCCACATTAGCTGAAGAATACATTACAGCTAACTCAAATTGGTTTGGTGCAACTTCATTATGTTTTGTTTTTGCCATAACTCCAAGTTGCCATAACTCAGAATCTAACTCAGCCATAAAATGTTCTACTTTTTCTTTTAAAGCACCGTAGTAGTGGTCAGATAACTCTTGACCTTTTGGAGGAAGTGAACCAAATAAAGTTCTTCCAGCAAACATCAAATCTTCTCTTTTTTCTAAAAATTGTTTTTCAATTAAGAAATATTCTTGTTCGATCCCTAAAGTAACATCTATTTTGCTAGTTCTTTCATCACCTAAAGCTCTTCTTATTCTAAGAGCCTCTTTTGTTACACTATTAATTGATCTTAAAAGAGGAACTTTTTTATCTAAAGTTTCTCCATGAAATCCAACTAAAGCGGTTGGAATAAAAAGTGTTTTTGCTTTTTCTGGTCCTCTTAAAAACATTGGAGAAGATATATCCCAAGCTGTATATCCTCTAGCTTCAAAAGTTGAACGAAGTCCCCCATTAGGGAATGATGATGAGTCAGCTTCTCCTTTTATTAACTCTTTTCCTGAGAATTGAGATAAAATATTTCCATCAGAAGTTACCGATATAAAAGATTCATGTTTTTCCGCAGTAAGTTCAGTCAAAGGTTGAAACCAGTGAGTAAAATGTGTAGCACCATTTTCTGTAGCCCAGTTTTTAGCAGCATTGGCTATTACTTCCGCAACAGATATTGATAACTCTTTTTCTCCTCTTTGAACAGCTTTAAATTCTTTAAAAATAGAGCTTGGAACTCTACTTTTCAATTGTAATTCAGAAAAATAGTTTTTTCCAAAAACTTCCAACATATTTTTCATAAAAATATTCCTCCCCTTCCCAAAATCATTTATTTAAAAATATAATATTTAGTTAAAAATTTATAAAAAATATTTATGGTGGTGATTTTATCACAATTCACTTCTGATGTAAAGGATTTTTTTCAAAAATAATTTTTAAATTTCATTCACTATGTTTTTTTTATATTTTTATTTATTTTAATATTTTTTCAGAAAATGTTTGAAAAATCACACTAAATAATATATAATTTAATATGTATACTTTTAATTTTTAATATAAATTATCTGGATATATAACTTTTCACAAAAAAGGAGGAGGAAATTAGTTATGAAGACAATAGAAGTTGAAATAAAAAACAAAGCTGGTCTTCACGCTAGACCTTCATCTCTTTTTGTTCAGGTCGCAAGTAATTTCGATTCAGAAATCAAAGTAAAGTATGAAGATGAAGAAATTAACGGAAAAAGTATTATGGGACTTATGCTTTTGGCTGCTGAACAAGGTGCTGTTCTGACACTTACTGCTAATGGTGATGATGAAGACGATCTACTTGCTGCACTTAAAGAGCTTATAGAAGATAAAAAATTTGGAGAAGAATAGCTGATGATTATTAAAAGAGCTGAAAAAATGGGATTTTGTTTTGGAGTCTCAGGTGCTGTTGACCTTTGTGAAGAGGTTATTAAAAAAAATAATATCTCTAAAAAAAAGATGTATATCTTAGGAATGTTAGTTCATAATAAAGTAGTTATAAAAGATATGGAAGATAAAGGATTTGAAGTCTTAAAAGAAGAAGATCTTTTATCTCATAAAATCCATTTAGGAGAAAATGATCTTGTTATAATAAGAGCTCATGGAACTACTAAAGAGATATATAAAATCTTAGATGAAAGTGGTTGTGAAGTTTTTGATGCCACTTGTATCTTTGTAAAAAGAATAAGAAATACTTTGATAGAGGCTGAGAATAAAGGTAATAAAATAATTTTCGTAGGTGATAAAAATCACCCTGAAGTAAAAGGAATTCTTTCTTTTGGAAATAATTTTGAAGTTGTTGCCTCTTTTGAGGAGTTTTTAAACTTTAAAGTAGATAGTAATGTAAATTATACTCTACTTACTCAAACAACTTTTAACAAAGAAGTTTTCTTTAAAATAAAAGATTATATATTAGAAAACTATAATAATATTGAGATTTTTAGTAAAATCTGTGGAGCTACTTATGAAAGACAAAGAGCTGTTGAAAAATTAGCTAAAGAATGTGAAGCTATTATTATAGTTGGAGATAAAAAAAGCTCAAATAGTAAAAAACTTTATGAAATTTCTAAAGAGATAAATGAAAAAAGTTATCTTATAGAAGAAGTAGACCAACTTAATATAGATTGGTTAAAAAATATCTCCTCTGTTGGAATAACAGCAGGAGCATCAACACCAGAAAAAATAATAATTGAGATAGAAAAATTTATAAGGGGGAACTTTGATGACAAACATGGATTATAGCAACGAATTTGAAACTCTACTTGAAAACTACCTTCCTTCAGAAGGAGGAAATGGTAAAAAAGTAGTTGGAACTCTTGAAAGTAAAGACAGAAATTTCTGCCTTTTAGATGTACCTGGAGAAGGAACACCTGTTAGAGTTAGAACTGAAGAGTTAGAAAATTATAACGTTGGTGACGAAGTAGAAGTTATGCTAGTAGGAGAAACACCAGAAGGAGAATACCTTATCGGTTCTAGAAGAAGAATCGAAATGGAAGCTGGTTGGGAACACCTTAAAAAAGCTTTCAACGAAAAAGAAAAAGTTACTGGAAAAGTTTTAAAAGAAATAAAAGGTGGATATATTGTCGAAGTTTTCTCTCACCAAACTTTCTTACCAAAATCTCTTTCTGAAGCTAAAGATGCTAACGAAATAGTTGGAAAAACTTTTAATTTCTTAGTAAAAGAAATTAAAGAAGATAAAAAAGGAAAAAAAGTTACTGTATCAAGAAAAGATATCATACTTGCTGAAAAAGACGAAGAATTCAAAAAAATTAATATAGGAGATGTTACTGAAGGAGTTGTTACTGAAATACTTCCATTTGGTATCGTTGTAGCTATTGGAAAATTAAGAGGATTTATTCATATTTCTGAACTTTCTTGGAAAAAATCTGAAAAAATCGAAGGATACAATGTTGGAGACACTATAAAAGTAAAAGTTATCGAATTAGAAGAAAATAAGAAAAACATAAAACTTTCTATAAAATCTCTTACAAGAAATCCTTGGGACGTTGCAGCTGAAACTTTCAAAGTTGATGATGTTGTTGATGGAAAAGTTACTAAACTTTTACAATATGGAGCTCTTGTAGAAATTCTTGATGGAGTTGAAGGACTTGTTCACATTTCTGATTTAACTTGGAATAAGAAAAAACTTTCTGTTTCTGAATTCTTAAAAGTTGGAGATGTTGTAAAAGTTAAAATTCTTGAATTAAAACCTGAATCAAGAAAATTAAAATTAGGTGTTAAACAACTTTCTGTTGATCCTTGGGAAGATGCTGAAACTAAATATGCAGTTGGAAACAAACTTTCTGGAAAAATAGCTGAAGTTAAACCTTATGGAATCTTCGTTGAAATTGAAGATGGAATAGATGTATTTATCCACCAAGCTGATTTCTGTTGGATAGGAAGCAAAAAATTTGAAAAAGGTCAAGAAGTAGAATTCCAAGTTATCGAATTAGATACT
This sequence comes from Fusobacterium perfoetens, assembly GCF_021531475.1. Lineage (NCBI taxonomy): Bacteria > Fusobacteriati > Fusobacteriota > Fusobacteriia > Fusobacteriales > Fusobacteriaceae > Fusobacterium > Fusobacterium perfoetens. Next base: position 50,476 of record NZ_JADYTX010000004.1, read on the forward strand.
GAAGAAAGAAGAATAAAAGGAAGTATCAAATTATTAGAAGAAAGTCCTTGGGAAAAAGCTTTAAAAGAATTTAAAGTTGGAGATATAGTTGAAAAACCTATAAAAAATATCCAAGACTTTGGAGTATTTGTAAATCTTGAAAATGGTGTTGATGGATTTATCCCTACACAACTACTTTCTAAAGAATTTATAAAAGATATTAAAGCTAAATTCAAAGTTGGAGATGTTGTAAAAGGTAAAATAATCGAAATCGACAGAGAAAAACAAAGAATTAAAATATCTGTTAAAGCTTATGAATTAGATGCTGAAAGAAATGAAACTAGAGAGTTACTAGAAAAATACGGAACTGCTGGTGAATAATAAAAAATAGAAATTTAAAATGGAACCTTGTGAGGTTCCATTTTTTTATAATTATTATAAGAATAATTCAGGTTCTCTTCTAGTTGATGCGTATTGTGCTTCAAGTTCATGTTGGTGATATAAATAATTTTCATCATCATAATATTTAGCACCATTTGGACATCTTTTTACACAAGCACAACATTTCATACAAATTCCAAAAACATCACTTGGATCTTCAGTATTTATTGAACCTAGAGGACAAATTGATGCACAAAGTCCACATTTATTGCAAAGATCCATATTTGTTTTTGGTTTAACTTTTCTGATATCTATTGAATTTCCTTTAGAATCTCTAGGTTGATAGTAGAAACGAATTGGAGTTTCTCCTTTTACTTCGATCAATTTTTCTGGATCAAAATCTTTTCCTGTTACTTTTTCAAAAATATTTTCTGCAAAAGTAGAGGCAATTTCCATGTCTTTAGTATCTGGTCTTCCAGCTCCTAATATTTTTGAGAATGAGTGTTCTCCTATAAAAGCTCCCCCTGCAATTGGTTTCATTCCTTTATCTTTTAAAATATTTCTAAGCTCTATTAAAGCGTCATCAAAGTTTCTATTTCCATATAAAACTACTGGTACAGCTAAAGCTCCATTTCCTTTTAATGTATCTAAGTATTTTAAAAGTAAGTTCGGTACTCTTCCTGCTATAACTGGTGTCCCAAAAACTACTAAATCTTCTTCAGTAAAACTTTTTTCTACTTTTCTTACTTTTGGTAAAGTGAAATCATAATCTTCATATTCCACTCCTAATTTTTCAGCAATTTTTTTACCTATATGTGTTACAACTTTTTCTGTTGTTCCTGTTCCTGTGAAATACATTCCCCAAACTTTTTTTATCATATATCCTCCTAAAGATAATTTTTTTGTTTAGTATATTATACTATATATTAAAAAATAATACAATTTTTTAGATAAAAATTAAAAGAGGATAAGAAATTCCTATCCTCTTTAGTTATAATTTTTAATAATTAATCGTCCCAACATTCTGTGTTTTTTAATCCTGGAATGTTACTAGCTTTGAATATTGGTTCTTTTCCAATTTTTCTTTGTTTTTCATAATCTTTGATAGCTGCAAAAGCAAATTTAGCAAGAACTGCAATTGTTAATAAGTTCATTGTTGCCATTAGACCCATAAATAGATCCGCTAAGTTCCAAACAAATGGAAGATCTGCTATACAACCACAAAGTACCATTGCAACTACCAAAACTCTGTAAATTGTCAGCCATATTTTATTAACTTTTATAAATTCTATATTTGTTTCTCCATAATAATAGTTTCCAATTACTGATGAAAAAGCAAAGAATAATATACAAGCAGCTATAAATACTGCTCCCCAAGATCCAACTTGAGAAACGATTGCATCTTGAGTTAATTGAATTCCATTAGCATTTCCAGTTGTATAATTTCCTGAAATTAATATTATAAAAGCTGTACAAGAGCAAATAATTATCGTATCTGTAAATACTCCAAAAGCTTGAACAAGACCTTGTTTTACAGGGTGAGAAACATCAGATGTTGCAGCTGCATTTGGAGCACTTCCCATACCAGCTTCATTTGAAAATAATCCTCTTTTAATTCCTTGCATTATAACTGTTCCAAATAATCCTCCTGCCACTGGTTTCAATCCAAATGCACTAGAGAAAATTAAAGATAAAAGAGAAGGAATCATAGCAATATTTTTTACAATAATGAATACTGCTACAAAAATATAAGCTACTGCCATTACTGGAACTAAAACTTCCGCAACATGAGCTATTCTTTTAATTCCACCAAATATAATTATTGCTGTAACAACTGCTAAAACTATTCCAACATAAAGTTGATTTATTCCAAAAGCTTTATTAAAAGCTGATGCCATTGTATTTGCCTGTACTGAGTTAAATACAAGTCCATATGTTACAGACATAAGAATAGAGAAAACTACTCCCATCCATTTTTTTCCTAAAGCTCTTTCCATATAATAAGCTGGTCCACCTCTAAAGTGATCTCCATCTTTTATTTTATAGATTTGAGCTAACGTACATTCCACTAAACTTGAACACATTCCAATTAAAGCTATAAGCCACATCCAAAATACTGCTCCAGGTCCTCCAATTACTATAGCTATTGCTACTCCTGCAAGATTTCCTGTCCCTACACAAGAAGCTATTGATATACAAAAAGCTTGAAAGGAAGAGATTCCTTTTGAGCTACCTGAAGATTTTCCACCTAAAATTCTAAACATTTCTCCAAGCATTCTTACTTGAATAAATTCTGTTTTTACTGAAAAATAAGTTCCTAAAACTAAAAGTAAAGCGATTAATATATAAGAATACAGCAAATTATTTACCGTTCCTATAAGTTGAGATATTTGTTCCATACTCCCCCCTATATTTTATGTTTTGTAATATTATACTATATCTGTATAAATAATACAATTTTTTAATAAAAAAGAACTACCAAAGTTAGTATTTTTTCTATAACAATCTAACTCTAGTAGTTCTTAGATTTTATTCTAATTAACTAATTATTAAATTAGTCCCAACATTCCGTATTTTTTAAACCTGGAATAGATTTAGCTTTAAATACAGGATTTTTTCCTTCTCTTCTTTGTTTCATATAGTCTTTAATAGTTGCTACGGCGATAGGAGAAAGAATAGCTATAACAACAATATTAATTAAAGCCATAATACCCATAAATAAATCTGCCATATTCCATACAGTACCAAGTTTTGCTACTGAACCAATATAAACAGCAACTAGAACAAATAATCTAAATATAAATAAGCTTGTTTTATTTTTAGAAATATAACCTAAGTTAGTTTCTCCATAGTAGTAGTTTCCTATTACAGAAGAGAAAGCAAATAGGAAAATACAGAAAGTTACAAAGTGAATTCCCCAATTTCCAACAGAATGTGCTAGTGCCATTTGAGTTAATTGTATTCCTTCAAATCCTTGAGCATAAGCTGCTTGATAATCTGGATATAATAAAACGATGAAAGCTGTTGCACTACAAACTAATATTGTGTCAACGAATACACCAAAAGCTTGTAATAAACCTTGCTTAACAGGGTGAGAAACATTAGATATAGCAGCAGCATTTGGTGCAGATCCCATACCAGCTTCGTTTGAATATAATCCTCTTTTTACCCCTTGAAGTACTACTGCTCCAATTCCTCCACCAACTGCTTGTTGAATTCCAAAAGCATTTTCTACTATACTCATAAATAATCTAGGTAATTCAGTTATATTTAAAAGTAAAACAACAATTGCAACTATAATATAAGCCACAGCCATTACTGGAACTATAACTCCAGAAACATTTGCTATTCTTTCAGTTCCTCCAAATATTACAACTGCAGTTAATAATGTAACAATTCCTCCACCTATATAAAGATTTAATCCAAAAGATCCTTGAAGAGCTGAAGTTATTGTATTTGCTTGAACAGTGTTAAATATAATGGCGAAAGTTACTATAACTATAACAGAGAATATTGCTCCTAAACCTTTCATTCCAAGAGCTTTTTCCATATAATATGAAGGTCCTCCTCTAAAAGTTCCATCGTCATTTTTTACTTTATAAACTTGTGCTAAAGTATTTTCTACCAAACTTGTTGCTCCACCTAAAAGTGCGATTAGCCACATCCAGAATACTGCTCCAGGTCCTCCAATAGAAATAGCTATAGCTATTCCCGCTAAGTTTCCTGTACCAACGTGAGATGCTACTGAAATACAAAATGCCTGAAATCCTGTAACTTGTCCTGTAACTTTTTTTTCTCCATCTTTAAGAGTAGATAGTCTACCAGTTATTAAACCAACCATATCTCCTAATAATCTTGCTTGAGCAAAACCTGATCTAAATGTAAAAAATAATCCTAGTGCGATTAAAAGTCCCATTAAAATATAAGACCATAAATAATCGTTAATTGTTCCAGCTATTGAAAGTAAAAAGTTCATAGCTACCTCCTTTAATTTTTTTATTTATCTTTTTTTAAAAAATTGTTAAACTAAGTTCTTTTGATAGTTCTTCTAATACAGCTACCCCTGCAACAGAGTTTCCTCTTTTACCTAATGATGGTCCAAAAACTCCTATTCCCATTTTTCCTGGAACAACAGATACTATTCCTCCTCCTACTCCACTCTTTGAAGGAATTCCAACTCTTACTGCAAATTCTCCTGAACTATCATACATTCCACAAGTAACCATTAAAGTTTTTACTATTGTTGCTATTCTTGGGTTGATAACCTGTTCTCCTGTACTAGTTTTTCCACCTCTTGCTAAGAAAAGTCCAATTCTTGCTAAGTTTTTAGCTGTGGCTTCTATTGAACATTGTTTAAAATACACATCTAGTGCATCTTCTACATTTCCTTCTATGATATTTTGACTTTTTAAGAAGTATCCCATAGCTCTGTTTCTATTTCCTGTTTCTGATTCTCCACAATAAATTTTATAGTTTACATCTAGTGTATCATCTTCAGAAATTTTTCTAACAAAATCCAATAATCTTTGGAATTTTTCTCTTGCATCTTTTCCTTTTATCATTGAGCTTACTGCTATAGCTCCAGCATTTATCATTGGATTGTATGGTCTTTTTCTACTAGAAGTTTCCAATTTTTTTATAGAGTTAAACGGATCTCCTGTTGGTTCCATTCCAACTTTACTAAAAACATACTCTTCACCGTTATCAAGTATAGCCAACATCAATGTGATTATTTTTGATATACTTTGAATAGTAAATTTTTCTTCACAATCTCCTGCACAATATTCATTTCCATTTATATCATATATACAAATTCCTAGAGCATCTTTTTTAGCTTTATCTAGTTCCGGTATATAATTAGCAACTTCTCCTAGTTTTGATTTTGCTTGATTATTTTTTACTAGATTTTTTAATAAATCTTCCATTTTTCTTCCTCCGCGATACTTTTCAATATGTTTTATTCAAAAAATATAATTTTTTGTTTTATAAAACAACAACATTCCTCTTAAACAATATACAACTTTAATTTTATTCTGTCAATATAAATTTAAAATGTTTGCTATATATTTTTTATATTACATTGGCGGGTAGAATCTATTTATTTTTTCATAAGTTTTTTAACTAAAATTTTAATATATAAAATTAATTTAAAAAATATATTTTTTAAATATTTTATTTTTGGAATTTTTTTATATTTTTAATATATTTTAAATTAATTAAATATATCATTATAAATTTATGAGGTTAATTATAGCATAATTCATTTTAACTATCTAAATATTTTTTTTATTTTTTTATAAAATTTTATAAAATAATCATTTTATGGAAACTTATGAGCCAAAAAGTAAATTCTAATCATTTAATTATTATTTCAGTACATTTTAATACAAAAAAAGGAGCCAATAAGCTCCTTAACAATTTTATTTATTTTTTATTTCATTAATTTGCTAGTATTCCCATACTATATAGTATTCTAACTATTATAAATATTACTGGGAAAGTTATTATAGTTCTTAGAACAAAGAATTTTAAAGTATCCCAGAAATTAAATCCTATTTTTGACGCAACTAATATCATTCCTGTTTCACTTAAGAAAATAAGTTGTGCAAAAGATAGAGTTCCTATTAAAAATCTTGCCATTTCACTTGGAACACCCTCTATTAATAATGATGGAAGATACATATCTGAGAATCCAACTATCATAGCCGGTGCCATTACTGTAGCTATCTCTTTAGAGAAACCAAAAAGTTTTAAAATTGGAACTAGTGGCATTGCTATAATATTAAAAATATTTGTATGCTCTGCTATTACAAGTCCAAGAGTTCCCATAAACATAATAACTGGTATAAAAGTTATATATAAAATTCCAACTTTTTTTATTGAATCAAGTAAAATTTCTATTTCTTTCGCTTTATTTGCTACTTCTGTAGCTTTTTTTATTGCAACAATAAAAGATGTACTTCCCTCTTCTCCTGCAAAATTTTTCCCCATATAATATTCATTTTTGAATTTTTTTAATGGAAGTCTTGCTATTATTATTCCTGCTATCACTGTTGAAAAAGCGATTGTTGCATAAAATATTATAAATCTATCTGATAATTTTAATAAATCTGATACAACTGCCGCAAAAGATATTCCAACTATTGAAAATGATGTAGCTATTATTACTGCTTCTCTTTGAGTATAATAACCTTTTTGATATTGTTCATCAGTAACAACTATCCCTATTGTTCCATCTCCTAAAAATGAAGCGATTGCGTCAATAGCTGCATACCCTGGTACTTTAAAAACTTTTCTCATAAAAGGAGCTATCAAAACTCCAATAAATTCAACAAGTCCGAAAGCTGTAAGAAGTGGCATCAACATAACCCCAACACAAAAAGTTACCATTAGTGATGGAAGCAAATCATTTGCCATCATTCCACCTGTATTTGGATCTAAAATTATAGCTGGTCCTATTCCGTAGTGAACCATTAAGAAAAATATTCCACCTAATATTCTTGCTGCTCCATTAATTGGACCACATATAAAAAATTCTTTTAAATATTTGTTTTTAAAATCTTTTTTTATAAAACCTATTATAGTTCCTACAACTGTTGTTACAGAAGCTATTATTACTAACACTCTAATTTGTTCAATATAACCATCTATAATTATAGATTTAATATGTCCCATCAAAATTGAAGATTCTCCACCTATTGTAATCGGTGCCAAAAAAGCTATTACTCCTAAAATTGAGTAAAATAAAAATTTAAAAACCGCCATTTTTCCTCCTATTTTTAATTTTTTTACCTAAGGTTTTTTAAATACATCTAAATTTACATCTACAGTTATTGGAAGTTTATCCAAAGCAAATAATTTTTCTATTCCCTCTCTTGGACTTCTCCACCTATACGGAGTCATATTAAACATACTCCTTATACTTTCATTTTCATTTATAGTAGTTTTATAAGTACAATTTATTGTTTCTACATAATCAAATATTTTTAAATCCTCAATTGGAGAATAAAAATCTTTTCTTACTTCTTTATATACTACTTTCTTCATCTCCTCAAGATGATTTTCCCCAGTAGAAACAATAATCAGATATCCACCTTTTTTTAAGGTCCTCATTTTTTCCTCTGGAATAATTTTAGCAAACATACAAATTATAAAATCAAGAGAATTATCTTCAATTGGTAAGTTAGAGGCACTAGCCACAACCCAATCTATATTTTTATCTTTTTTAGAAGCACTTATTATAGCTTCTTTTGATATATCTATCCCTATAATTTCATTCTCTATATTTTTTTCATCTAAAAAACTTTTAATATTGTGAGTATAGTATCCTTCACCACAACCAATATCTAAAATATTAATTTTTCCACCTTGATATTTATTAAAAATTACCTCATTAACTTTATCAGATATTCCTTTGTAATAATCTTTTTCCAAAAATCTTTTCCTACTGATAACCATATCTTTATCATCACCGGGATTTTTGCTGTGTTTTTGATTATCTAATAAAAGATTTACATATCCTGATTTTGCTATATCATAAGTATGTCCATTTTTACACACATAATTTTTTTCAATTTTTTCTAATTTTTCCTTACATTTTGGACAAATCTTCATTTTTTCCTCTCTTAATCTTCTAAAACTTCTTTTATTTTTTTATTTAACAGTTGATAACCTATGGGACTTAAGTGAACTCCATCTGAACTATATTTATTATCTATAACTCCCATATTATTTAAAAACAAATTATCTATCATAAGTTTATCAGTAAATAGCTGTTCTCTCAAGAAAAAATTTAAATTTTTTATTTTTTTATTCTTATCTATATACATAGTTGGTAGAACAGAAATCACTATCGTTCTTTCAAATCTTTTATTTAATATGTCTAAAATTTTTGAAATGTTTTGAAAAATTTTTTCTGAAGAAACATCACTTAAAATATCATTGACTCCTATCATTAAAACAGCCACATCACCTTTTATTTTTTCATTATCTTCAAGTAACCATAAAACATCTCTAGAAAAATATCCTGGAACACCATAGTTTTCAACTCCAGAATAATCATTCCAAGCTGTGATACTATCTCCTAAAAAAACAATTTTTTTATCCACTTTTTCTCCTTATGAAACCAGAAATTTTCTCATCATTATATTGTAGCATAATTGTTTAATTTTTTTAATTCTTTTTTTTATTTTTTAAATTTTTTTGACACAAAAAATCCATATTGACATGTTAAAATTTTGCTTAAAGTTTTTTTATTATAGTATAATAAAAATTTTTGTGATAAAATAAAAATTGGTTTATATTATATTTTATTGGGAGATGATTTATTTGTTAAATGAAAGGAAAAAAGCTATTTTTTTAGATAGAGATGGAACAATCAATGTGGATAAAGACTATCTATATAAAATAGAAGATTTTCAATTTGAATCAAAAGCAGATGAAGCTTTAAAAATATTATATGATTTAGGATATATTCTTATTGTTGTCACAAATCAATCTGGAATAGCTCGTGGATATTATAGTGAAGAAGATGTTGAAATTCTTCATCAAGATCTTTCAAAAATTTTACAAGAAAAAGGAATTGAAATATCAAAATTTTATTATTGTCCACATCACCCTACTAAAGGAGTTGGAAAATATAAAACAGATTGTGAGTGTAGAAAACCTAATCCCGGAATGCTCTTAAAAGGAATTGAAGAATTTAATATAGATACTTCTCTTTCATATATGGTAGGAGATAAAAAATCAGATGTTGATGCAGGATTAAAAGCTGGTGTTACATCTATATTTTTAAACAATGGAAAAGAAGAAATTCCTAAAGATTTATCTGAAAATGTCCTTGTTTTCAAATCACTTTATGATTTTGCTATTTTTCTAAAAAATAAATAAAAAATATTTCTATTTTAGTTGTAAAATATTAACTAAAAGTGATAAAATATAGAATAGTTGTATAAATTTTATATAAAAATTGTCAGGAGAATATATAAATTTATGAAAAAATTAGTTGAAGCTTTGAATGAAACATTTAATAACTCTTTTGAAGTAGATGATATTTCAAAAGTTGAAATTGATAGTAGAAATATTAAAGAAGGGGATCTTTTTTTCGCAATAAATAATGGAAGAAATTATATTGCTGAAGTTCTTGAGAAAAAAGCCTCTTTTGTTATATGTGATGACCCAAAATGGTCAGGAAATAAAAAAATTTTAGTTGTAGAAGATACTGTAAAAGCTATGCAACTTTTAGCTAAAAATTATAGAAAAAAATTAAAAATCAAAATAGTTGGTATAACTGGTAGCGAGGGAAAAACTACTACAAAAGATATTATTCACGGAGTTCTCTCTTCTAAATACCAAACTAAAAAAACTTTAGGAAATCATAACAATCACATTGGACTTCCACTTACTATTCTTAATCTACAAGAAGATGACGAATTTGGAGTTATAGAAATGGGGATGAGTAACAAAGGAGAGATTCCTATTCTTTGTGATATTGCTGGAATTGATTATGGAGTCATCACAAATATTGGAGATTCTCATTTAGAATTTATGATAAATAGAGACAATGTCTTTGCTGAGAAAAGTCAAATAAAAAATTATATAGATTCTGATAAATTATTCCTTTTTGGTGATGATATTTATCTAAAAAATCTTAAAGGAAATAAAGTAGGATTTAATTTAGAAAATGATTTTATCATAAAAAATTATAAAGAAACTCAAAACGGAGTGGATTTTATATTAAATAATCAAAATTATTCTTTCAAATTAAATGGTAAACATAACTGTATCAATGCCTCTATGGGAGTGGCTATCGGACTTTCATTAGGACTTACTCCTTCTGAAATTCAAAGAGGTCTTGACTTGGTAAATGTAACTCCTATGAGATTTCAAAAAATAGAAAAAAATGGCACTCTTTATATAAATGATGCTTATAACGCAAGTCCTGTTTCTATGAAAGCCTCTCTTGAAACTTTTGACAATATCGATTTTTCTAAGAAAAAATTAGCTATACTTGCTGATATGGGAGAGATGGGAAGCGATGAGATAAGATTTCATCAAGAAGTATTAGAGTATGCTTTAAAAACAAAAATTGATACTTTCATCTTAATGGGAATCCGTATGAAAGAGGCTATGAAAAGCTTTAATGACGAAAGATTAATTTATTGTGACACAAAAGATGAGATAAAAAAATTAATCTCTACATCTTATAAGGATAATGTTATTTTATTAAAAGGTTCTAACTTTAATCACCTTTGGGAAATTATTTAATAGGAGAAAAAATGTTATATATTTTAGGAAAATTATATGAAAATTTAGATTTTTTGAGATCTATATACTTAAGAATTTCATTTGGATTTGTTTTATCTTTTTTAATTGTACTTATTGTAGGTAACCCATTTATTAAATTTTTAAGAAAGAAAAAACTTGGGGAAGAGATCAGAGAATGTGGTCCAGCATCTCACTATTCTAAAAAAGGAACTCCAACAATGGGTGGTGTTCTTATGATTTTTGGAGCTTTGGTTTCTGCTCTGATTGTTTGTGATTTATCAAATAAATTTGTTTTACTTCTTATAATCACAACATTTTTATTTAGTGCTTTAGGATTTATTGATGATTATAAAAAATTTACAGTAAATAAAGATGGACTTTCTGGTAAAAAGAAACTTTTATGTCAAACTCTTATTTCTGTGATAGTTTGGGTCTTTATAAAAGAGTTTGGAATAACTGGAAGTAAAATATTAGATTTTTCTATTATCAATCCATTAATTTCTAATTCTTACTTTTATATAGGTAGTTTCTTTATGTTAATATTTATTATTTTTGTTATTAATGGTACTTCTAATGCTGTTAATATAACTGATGGACTTGACGGACTTGCAACTATGCCTGTTATTATTAGTTGCTCAATTCTTACCGGTATTGCTTACTTTAGTGGTCACATTGAAATGAGTTCTCACTTAAAGTTATTTTATATTATTGGATCTGGAGAAATTGCAGTATTTTTATCTACTATCATTGGTTCTGGTCTTGCGTTCCTTTGGTATAACTGCTATCCAGCACAAATATTTATGGGAGATACAGGTTCTCTTACTTTAGGTGGTATCATCGGAGTAATAGGAGTAATATTAAAACAAGAACTTTTAATTCCTATCATCGGTGGAGTTTTCGTTATGGAGGCTGTTTCTGTTATTTTACAAGTTGGTTCTTATAAACTAAGAAAGAAAAGAATTTTTAGAATGGCTCCAATACATCATCACTTTGAATTGATGGGAATTCCAGAATCAAAAGTAACATTTAGACTTTGGATTATGGCACTTCTTTGTGGAGGACTTGCTTTAAGTATCATTAGATTAAGAGGAATTTTATAAAACTTTATTATATTTATTTGGAGGTATATATTTATGAAAAAAGCCATAGTTTTTGGTAATGGTGTCAGTGGAAAAGGAGCAAAAAAACTTTTAGAATCTGAGGGAGTTCAAGTAGTTTTAGTTGATGATAAAACTGGAGTTTCTTCTGCTGATGCTTTAGAAATGTTAGATGAAATAGATCTATTTATCAAAAGTCCAGGAATCCCTTTTGATAATTCTTTAGTAAAAAAAGCTTGTGAAAAAAATATAGATGTTATTGATGAGATAGAATTAGGATATAGATACATAAAAGAAAAAAATCTTCCTACAAAAATAGTTGCAATAACTGGAAGTAATGGAAAAACAACTACAACATCAAAAACTACTGAGCTTTTACAAAAAGCTGGTTACAAAGCTATGCACGCTGGTAATATTGGAAACTCTTTGGCTGAATTAATACTTGAAAATAAAGATTTAGAGTTTGCTGTTTTAGAGTTAAGCTCTTTCCAATTAGAAGGGATAAAAGATTTCAGACCTAATATCTCTCTTATTGTAAATCTTTCTCCAGATCATCTTGATAGATATGCTGTGGTTGATGAATACTACGACGCTAAATTTAATATTTGTAAAAATCAAAAAGATGAAGATATATTTATCTACAACTTAAACGATGACGAAACTCTAAAAAGATTAGAAAAAAATGTTCATTGTAAAACAATAGGTGTTACTGTTGATAAAAGAAAAGATGAGGCTATCTGTTTTGATAAAGATGGTTGGGTAATCTATAATGGGGAAAAAGTTCTTGAAACTTCAAAACTTTCTCTAAAAGGAAAGCATAACTTAGAAAATGCTTTATTTATAATTACTGTTGGTAAAAATTTAGGTGTTTCTAACGAAGTTATTCAAAATTGTCTTTATAATACAAAATCTCTAGAACACAGAATGGAACTTTTCTATAAATGGGGAGAAAATATATTTATCAATGACTCAAAAGGAACTAACCTTGACTCTACTACTTTTGCGATAGAAGCTTATAAAAATTCTATTTTAATCTGCGGTGGAAAAGATAAAGGACTTCCTCTTGAAGGAATCGTTGAAACTATCAAAAAAAATGTAAAAGCTGTTTACTTAATAGGAAAAATGGCTAACAGAATGGAAGAATCTTTATTAAAAGGTGGATACCCACAAGAAAAAATCCATAATCTTGAAACTTTAGAAAATGTTCTTAAAGATTTAAGAAACAAATTAACTACTGATGATAAGGAAGTTATCTTACTTTCTCCGTCAACTTCAAGCTATGACCAATTCAAATCTTTTGAACATAGAGGAGAAGTTTTTAAAGCTTTAACTATGGAAATTTTTGATGGAGGAGAAAGACTGTGAGTAAAGTAATAATAACTACTGGAGGAACTGGAGGACATATTTATCCAGCACTAGCTGTTGCAAAAGAGTTTATAGCTAGAGGAAATGAAGTTCTTTTTGTTGGAAGCTCTTCTCGTATGGAAAAAGATTTAGTTCCTAAAGAAAATATCCCTTTTATTGGGATTGATATTCACCCGGGAAAATCTATTAAAAATATTTTTTCTATAATCTCCTTAGTTTTTAAATGTATGAAAATTATAGATAAAGAAAATCCTACTGACATCATAGGTTTTGGAAACTATATCTCTTTTCCTATGATTTTAGCTGGTATCATCAAAAGAAAAAACATCTATCTTCAAGAACAAAATGCTAATCTTGGAATGACAAATAGACTATTTTATAGATTTGCTAAAAAAACTTTTTTAGCTTTTAATTCTACCTATGAAGATATTCCTATAAAATATCAAGATAAATTTAAAGTAACTGGAAATCCTCTAAGAGATGAGATTTATCATATTAACAAAACTGAAGAAAGAGAAAAATTAAAAGTTTCTCCTGATGAAAAAATCCTAGTAATAACTGGTGGAAGTCTTGGAGCAAAAAGTATCAATGATGCTGTTTCAAAATATTGGGACGTTTTAGAAACTAGAAAAAATCTTAGAATTTATTGGGCTACTGGAACAAAAAATTATGATGATATTTTAAAAAATTTAGAAATAAAAAATATTAATAACGTAGTTAAACCATATTTTGATAATCTTATCAATATTATGGCTGCTGCTGACCTTGTTATTTGTAGAGCTGGAGCTTTAACTATCTCTGAAATTATTCAATTAGAAAAGCCTTCTATTTTAATTCCATACAACTCTATAAAAGTTGGTCAATATGAAAATGCTCTTATTTTAAAAGAACATAAGGGAGCTTTAGTTTATAATAATAATGAAACTCAAGAATCAATTGAGGTGGCTTTAGATCTATTAGACAATACAAATGCTTTAAATAGAATGGCTCACAGCATAAAAACTTTAAAAACATCTAATGCTACAAAATCTATTGTAGATACTATGGAAATTTGGAGGAACAATTAATGAAAAATATATTTTTTGTAGGAATAAATGGAATTGGAATGAGTGGACTAGCTCAAGTGATGAAAACTTTAAATTATAATGTTTCTGGTTCTGATTTATCAAAAAGTTATCTTTCTGAAAAAATGCAAAATCAAGGGATAAATATTTTTTCTAAACACGAAAGTAAAAATATAAATGATGTGGATACTTTAGTTGTATCAACAGCTATTGGAGAAGACAATCCTGAATATAGAAAAGCCAAAGAGATTGGAACTACTATAATAAAAAGAGGAGAACTTCTTGCTAATCTTTTAAATAAAAAAACTGGAATAGCTGTGGCTGGTACTCACGGAAAAACAACAACTAGTTCTATGCTTTCTACTGTCTTATTAGAAAAAGATCCAACTGTAGTTGTAGGAGGAATTGTTCCTGCTATTGGTTCTAACGCTAGATGTGGAAAAAGTGAATATTTTATTGCTGAGGCTGATGAAAGCGATAACTCTTTCCTTTTTATGGAACCAAAATATTCTGTTGTTACTAATATAGAGGAAGACCATCTTGAAAAACACGGTTGCCTTGCTAATATAAAAAAATCTTTTGAAACTTTTATAGCTCAAACATCTGGTGAGGCTCTTGTATGTGAAGACTGTCCTAACTGTGATGTTATTTTAAAAAATCCAAAAGTAAAAACATATAGTTTGATAAATAAAAATGCTTTTCTTTATGCTGATAATATAAAAGTAGAAAATAAAAAAACTTATTTTGATTTTTATATAAATGGAAAATTTGAAGGACAATTTATTCTTTCTATCCCAGGACAACATAATGTGTATAACGCTCTTCCTGTTATTTATTTAGCTCTTGAATTTGGAGTTTCTAAAGATAGTATAAAAGAATCTCTTTTAAATTTTACTGGAGCAAAAAGAAGATATGACATTTTGTTAGATAGGGAAGATATAAAAGTTATTGATGACTACGGACATCACCCAACAGAGATAAAAGCTACTTTACAAGGAGCTAGAAGTATAGAAAATAAAAAAATAACAGTTATTTTCCAACCTCATAGATTTAGTAGAGTGAAATTTTTATTAGAACAATTTGAGGGAGCATTTGATAATGCTGACGAATTAATTCTTATGCCTGTGTTTAGTGCTGGAGAAAAAGATGAATTTGGAATAACTATTGAAGATTTATTGAAAAAAATAAATCATAGAAATTCTAAACTTGTTTCTTCTGACGAGGAGTTAGAGGCAGACATTCTTAATAGACACGAACCAAGAGTATATATATTTATGGGAGCTGGAAGTATTTCATCTTTTGCTCATCACTTTGTTGATAAAATCAAATAAAACTTGAAAGGACAAAAATGATTATATCTGAAAACCACATTATGAAAAAACACTCTAGTATAAGAATAGGTGGAGTGGCAAGAAGTTTTATTGAAATTGAATCAAAAGAAGAGTTATTTCCTCTATTGAAAAAATTAAAAAATTATTTTATAATAGGTAATGGAACTAATACGCTTTTAAGCGACCAATACTTAGATATTGATTTTATTTCACTAAAAAAATTAAAAAATATTTCAATTATTGGAGAAAATAAAATAAATGTCGAAGCTGGTCTTGATTTTGGAGTTTTAATGAGTTTTCTAGCCAAAAATGATCTCTCTGGAATAGAAGAGTTATCTGGTATTCCTGGAACTGTGGGAGGACTTATCTATATGAATGGTGGAGCTCACGGAAGAGAGATTTTTGATTGTATAGAGAGTGTTGAAATATTAGACGGACTTGGAAATATCAGATTTATTGATAAAAAAGATCTGAAGTTTGGATATAGATATACTGAAATAAAAGACAAACCTTGGATTATTTTAAGTGCTAATTTTATTTTCAAAAAAGGTTTTAATAAAGAGATTGTGAATACTCTTAGAGAAAAAAGAATAAAATCTCAGCCACTTGATATGCCAAATCTTGGAAGTACTTTTAAAAATCCTGAGGGAAATTTTTCTGCAAAACTTATAAGTGAAGCTGGTCTTCAAGGTTTAAAAATCGGTGGAGCTCAAGTTTCTCTTAAACATTCAAACTTTATTGTAAATGATGGAACTGCTACTTTTGACGATGTAATAAACACTATCAAAAAAGTACAAGAAACTATAAAAGAAAAATATAATATAAATCTTGAAAGAGAGATTATTATTGTAAAATAAAGGGGGAAATAAATTGAAAATAGCTGTATTTATGGGAGGAATTTCCTCTGAAAGAGAGATATCTTTAAAAACTGGAAAAGCTATTTTAGAGAGTCTACAAAGACAAGGATATGACGCTTATGGTGTTGATCTTACAAAAGATAATCTTTTATCTGCCTTTGTAGAAAATGATTATGACCTTGCATACTTAGCTCTTCACGGAATATACGGAGAAGACGGAAGAATCCAAGGTTTACTTGATGTATTAGGAAAAAAATATACTGGTTCTAGTATGACAGCTAGTGCAGTATCTATGGATAAAAACTTAACTAAATATATAGCTGAAAGTATCGGAGTTCTTACTCCAAAAAGCTATACAAAAGAACAAATAAAAGATATAAAAACTTATCCTATAGTAGTTAAACCATCTGTTGAAGGTTCTAGCGTTGGACTTTATATCTGTCATAACTTAGAAGAACTTAATGACGCAATTCTAAAATCTGGTAATAAAGAGATAACTATCGAAGATTTTATCCAAGGAGATGAACTTACTGTTGGAGTTCTTGAAGGAGAACCTTTAGGAGTTATAAGAATAAAACCTAAAAATGGACTTTATGACTATACTTCAAAATATACTAAAGGTATGACTGAATATGAGTTTCCAGCAAAAATAAGTGAGAAAGCATACGAACTTGCTATGAAAAATGCTGCTCTTATTCACGAAAAACTTGGTATGTCTGGAATTTCAAGAAGTGATTTTATCTTAAGAGGAGAAGAGGTATTTTTCTTAGAAGTAAATAGTTGTCCTGGTATGACTGAAACTAGTCTTGTTCCAAAAGTTGCAACTTTAAAAGGGTATACTTTTGATGACTTAACTAGAAAGATGGTTGAAAAATTCAAATAAAAGGATAGGTGAGGTTTTTGGGATTACTTATTCGTTTAGGAATTTTTGTTTTATTATCTTTTGGACTTATAACAACAAATAAAAACTTTTTTTTAAGAGATGACTATAAAATAAAATCAGTTGAAATCACTGGGGTTAATGAAGATATTTCAAAAGATTTCTTTTTCTTTAAAGATAAATTTATAGGAAAATCTTTATCAAATATAAATCTAAAAGAGATAAAAGAACTTATAAAAAAAGATATAAGAATAGATGAAGTCAATGTAAGTGTTGTGGACTCAAACAAACTAAATATTAATATAAAAAAAAGAAAACCTAAGTATTATTTACAATACAACAATAAAATATTCTTAATTGACAAAAATAATGTAATCTATGGGGAAATTGGTGATGAAAAAATTTCTAGTCTTCCTTTTATTTTAGTAAAAAATAACTTTGAAATTTTACCATTATTAGGTATAATAAAGAATATTGAGAATATTCTTAAAGGAAATATATCACAAATTTATAAAGTTGATGAACACTGTGTAGATGTAGTATTAATCAATGGTTCTACCTTAAAAACTAACCACACAGTTCCTTTAGAAAAATACCGTATTGGTAAAAATTTATGCTTTGGATTATCTAAAGAAAAAAAAATAGACTATATAGATCTTAGATTTGAAGATTATATAGTTAAATATTTGGAGGATAAAGATGGAAAACAGTATAAATAAGTTTGTGCTAGATGTTGGAAACAAAAACATCAAACTTTTAGCTGGAGAGCTAGATGAAAATGGTGAAAAACTTAAAGTTTTAAGCTATGTTGAAGTCGAAACTCAGGGTATGCGTAAAAATATTATTGAAAATCCAATAGCTTTAAGTGAATGTATAAAAAAAGCTATAAAACTTGT
Organism: Fusobacterium perfoetens; assembly: GCF_021531475.1. Lineage (NCBI taxonomy): Bacteria > Fusobacteriati > Fusobacteriota > Fusobacteriia > Fusobacteriales > Fusobacteriaceae > Fusobacterium > Fusobacterium perfoetens. The sequence continues at coordinate 68,592 of NZ_JADYTX010000004.1, forward strand.
TCAAGATGAAACTCATTTAACTGTTGATAAAGTTTCTCTTGGATATGGAGGAACAAATATTTTCTCTAGAACTAAAAATATCAAAATTGATTTTGGTGGAGAAAAAATTATAACTAAAGAAGAAATTGAAAAACTTTTTGAAATAGGAAAACAAGAATTAATAAATTCTGATGAAGAACTTTTAGAAAGTGAATTTTATAATGCAAAAGTAAATAATGGAAATCCTACAAAAAATCCAATCGGTATGGTTGGAAGATTTTTCCAAGCCGATGTTCATTTAATTTTCATAAAAAAAGAAGATTTAAATGGACTTATAGAAGTAGTTCATAGAGCTGGACTTGAAATAGAATGTATCACTCTAAATGCTTATGCAGCTGCCCGTGCAACTTTAAAAGAAGAAGATAAAAAAAGTGGAGTTGCCCTTATTGATATAGGTGGTGGAACTACTGATATTATTATCTACAAAAATAATAAACTTATTTATACTAAGTCTTTACCACTTGGTGGTAACCATTATATAAGTGACCTTGGATATATTTACAACTTAACTCCTGAGGAAGCTCAAAGTATTATAGACGGAACTGCTACTATAGAAAATGACAAATATATTTTACCAAATAAAAATCTAGATGTAAAAGCTGTCTGTGATGCTATAAATGCTCGTTCTGGAGATTTTATAAACTTCATAAGAAGCACAATAGATGAATCTGGATTCCAAGGATATTTAGAAAAAGGTATCTTCTTAACAGGTGGAGTTGCTCAAATGGACTCTATGTATGAATGGATCAATATAAAAATAGGATACCCTGTTACTAGAGTTTCTCCTCTAAGACTTATGGGAAATATTGAACCTAAACCTGAAATGGCTGTTTGTATAGGTATCCTTTTAGAAGTAATGGAAAAAGAATATTTGGAAATTAAAAAACAACAAAAAGCTCAAGCTGAGATAGCTCTTGCTCAAGCAAGAATTTCTGCTGAAACTCAAGAAGAAAAAACACAAGTTACAAATAAAGAAGAAAATACTGAAGAAAAAAAAGATGAGAAAAAAGAAAGTTTTTGGAAAAAATGGTTTTCTAATTTTATATAAAACATTAGGGAGGTTAAATTAAATGTCAGACAACATTGTAAAAATAAAAGTTTTAGGTGCCGGTGGTGCTGGAGGAAATGCGATAAATGATATGATAACTACTGGAGTATCAGGAGTTGAGTTTATTGCTGCTAATACTGACGCTCAAGATTTAAGCAAATCTTTGGCTGATGTAAGAATACAACTTGGAGAAAAATTAACAAGAGGACTTGGAGCTGGAGCTAATCCTGAAATAGGAAGACAATCAGCTGAAGAAGATATAGATAAATTAAAACAACTTTTAGAAGACACAGATATGTTATTTATAACTGCTGGAATGGGTGGAGGTACTGGAACTGGTTCTTCTCCTGTTATTGCAAAAGTTGCTAAAGAACTTGGTATCTTAACTGTTGGAATAGTTACAAAACCTTTCGGATTTGAAGGTGGAAAAAGAAGAAACAACGCTGAAAAAGGAATTGCTGAGTTAAAACAATATGTTGACTCATTAGTTGTTATCCCTAATGACAAATTATTTGAATTACCTGATAAAACAATAACATTACAAAACGCTTTCAAAGAAGCTAACAACATCTTAAAAATAGGTATCAAAGGAGTTGCTGATTTAATAATCGGTAATGGATTAATAAACCTTGACTTTGCTGATATCAAAACAACTATGCAAAATTCTGGTGTAGCTGTTCTTGGATTTGGTGATGGTGACGGAGAAAACAGAGCTTTAAAAGCAACTGAAAAAGCTTTAAAATCTCCATTATTAGAAAAATCTATTTCTGGAGCAAGTAAAATACTTCTTAATATAGCTGGTTCTTCAGATTTAACATTAATGGAAGCACAATCTATTGCAAATATCGTTAAAGATGCTGCTGGTAAAGATGCTGACGACGTAATGTTTGGAGTTAATATCAATGATGAGTTAGAAGATAGAATTGAAGTTACTATTATAGCTAACAACTTTGTTGACGAAGTTGAAAGAACTGAAGCATTTATAAATGTACAATCTCAACAAAGAGTTGCTACAAGTACTACTCCTACAGCTTCTCAAACTGAAAAACCAAAAGAAGCTGATATAGATCTACCACCTTGGATAAGAAGTGGAAGATATTAAAAAAATACTTGAAATTATTAGTAAAATATGATATTATAATAAAGGCCCTGCTCAATTAATTTATTTTTTTGGGCTAAAACCATAGGGAGGAGGTAAACAAATGAAAGCTTACGAAATTATGTACATCATCAACCCAACTGTTTTAGAAGAAGGTAGAGATGCTGTTATGGCTAAAGTTAACGAAATCTTAACTAACGCTGGGGCAACTGTTGCTAAAACTGAAAAATGGGGAGAAAGAAAATTAGCTTATCCTATCGACAAAAAGAAAACAGGATTTTATGTGCTAGTTACTTTAGAAATGGACGGTACTAACTTAGTAGAAGTTGAAAGAAGACTTAACATTACTGAAGAAGTAATGAGATATATCATCGTTAAAAAAGACTAATTCAATTATATTCTATTAAAAAGTAAAAAGTTTATTTCAAAAAGGAGGTATTTAAAATGGCTGAATTCAGAAGAAGAAGAGCTAAATTAAGAGTTAAAGCTGAAGAAATCGATTACAAAAACGTTGATCTTTTAAAAAGATTTGTTTCTGATAAAGGAAGAATAAATCCATCTAGAGTAACAGGAGCTAACGCTAAGTTACAAAGAAAAATAGCTAAAGCTATAAAAAGAGCTAGAAACATCGCTTTAATTCCTTATACAAGAATCGAAAAATAATTTCAATAAAAATAGCAGGTTTTTGCCTGCTTTTTTTATTTCTTTTAATAATAAAACTAAATTTAAAAAATTTTATTTTTTCTAAATTAAAAGGATTGACTTCCATAATTAGAAATCAATCCTTACTGTTTTTATATTTAATTTTTATTAGTCGTTAAATTTATCTATTGATTCTTTTATTAATTTTGGTAAAATTTCAAGTTTTTTACAAGAGATACTACAAATTGCTACCCTTAAACCTTTTTTAATTGGTAAAACAAAAGTTTTCTTTGTTTTTAAATCTTCTACTATCTCATTTTTATTTTTTTCTAATGGTACTGTTATAAAGAATCCACCTCTAAATGGACAAATTTCCAATCCAACTTTTTTAGCTTCTTCTGTAAATATTCTTGCTCTTTCTTTTAAAAGCTCTACCCATTCATCTCTTTCTTTATTTATATTATCTATTATTTGAGTGTCTTCATAAGCTTTTGATAAAAGTGCCATTCCTCCTCTTGAAACATTTGACCAAGAAGAACGACATAGATATTCTGCTACAATCGTAAATTCATCTATAACTTTTTTGCTAGATGATAATGCAACTATTGCTCCTGTTCTTAGTCCATAACTTGTAAAAGATTTTGACATACTATAAGCAAAAGTTACTACTATATTTTCTGGTAAACCTATGAATAATTTCATAAATTCTCTTGATTTTTCTCTTCCTCTAAAATCATAATCTATATAAGCTATATCGTTAATTAATATAACATCTCCATATTCTGAAGCTTCTCTTAATACTTTTACAACTTCTTCCCATTCTTCATATGATAAACAATATCCTGTTGGATTTTGACAAGGGTCATTTATTACTGCTAAAACCCTTCCGTCTCTTTTTACTACTTCTAATAATTTTTTTGAAAAATCTGCTACGTTAAATTTATCTCCATCAAATAATTTATAAGTAACATTATTAAGACTATTAGCTCCTGTAATATGTACATAAGCATCCCACATATATTCTGGTAATAAAACTGTATTTCCATCGTTACCATATGCTTTGAAAGCACTATAAATTGCTCCTGTTCCTCCTGGAGTAGCTGCAACATCTACAAAAGAATTTTCTGTTATATAATCACAAAATTCCCCAAAAACACTTTTTTTAACAGCTTTTTTATATTCAGCTGAACCACTTACACCAGCTGCATATCCAAAAATATCTGGTGATTGTAATTCCCTATAAGTTTTATTAACTGTTTCTAAAACACCTAACTTTTCATCTTCTCCAAAAAAAGTTCCTAGTGTTGAGTTTATAACAGAATCTTTTCCGTGTTCTTTCTCTTGAGCCTTTACTTCTCTAGCTAAACCAAAAGCTCCTTTTCCTACTTCTTTTCCTACTAATCTCTGAGCAATCATAATTACCCTCCTAATCTATATAAAAAATTATTATTTATACTCGTGTATACTTATGTATACTTCAAATTACTAGTAAGTATATCACAAAAAAAATAGCAAAGTCAATAAAAAATATATTTTTTTAATCAACTTTACTATTATATACCATTCTTTGGTTAATTTTTTGCTACATATTCTTCTAAATCTACTACAGCCTTATAAATCATCTCTCTTGTAACTTCGTAAGCTGAAACTTCTATATCTTTTACAGAAGATGCTTTATCAAAAACTCCGTCCATTTGATTTAATTCTAATCCAAATTTTCTATAGCTAGTTGGTAAGTCTATACTTCTGTATAAAGGTAGTAATTTTTTTACTTCATCATATTTTTTATCCATTGCAAGTAACACTAATACTCCATAAGAAACTAATTCTCCATGAAGATGATTTTCTTCTACCTCTTTTACTGTAGAAAATCCATAACAAACTGCATGAGCTACTCCACTGTTATAACACATCTCTAAACAATTTGATACTATACCAGTTGTAACAATTATTGCTAAAACTGCTCTTTCTAATTCTTTTGATGGTAGATTTTTTCTACAATCTTCTAAAGCTTTTTGACCATATTTTACTAAACTTTCTTTACATAAACTTGACATTGTTACTCCTAAATCATCTGAATAATCAAGTTCTTTTCCACGAGAAGAAAATTCTGGTTCATAACCTTTAGCTAAAGTATCTCCTATTCCTGCCCAAAGATATTTTTCTGGTGCCTCTGCTATTATTTTAGTATTTATAAAAGTATGTTCAGCTGGGGCAGATCTAAAAAATACCTCTTTAAAAACTCCATTTGGATAATAAACTGCTGCAACTTTAGTGATACTTGCACAAGTGGCAGATATAGTAGGAAATGTAAAAAGTGGTTTCTTTAAATTTTCAGTTAAAATTTTACAAGTATCACAAACTTTTCCACCACCAAAAGCAAATACCATATCAGCCTCTTGAACTGATTTTTCTTGCTCTAACATTTTTGCATTTTCATAGCTTGCTTCTCCTCCATACCATAACTCGTCTAATACTTCTAAGTCGCTTCCTTTTAATTCCTCTCTTACAAGATAGCTAGCTTTTTCTAATGCTGTTTTTCCCCCTACGAAAACAACCTTTTTTCCATATCCTTTACAAATATTTACAACCTCTTTATAAGCATCTTCTCCAACAGTATAACTTGGTAAATATGTAGTCTTTCTCATTTTATTTCTCTCCTCGTATAATATTTATATAATAATTTTTTAATTATTAAGCTATTTTAATTTTTATGTAATATACTGTTATTAGATACTGTGGATTAGTTTTTTTCTCCTACCACTTTAATGGTTTATTTAAGGCTCTAACCACAGGCTCTTTACTCATTTGTTAATTAGTTAGATACCACATGATGGTTTATTTAGAACGAGGTTACAATCTTAAGGAGTTACCGTGGTCTAAAAACAGTATCAAATATTTTTTATTCAAGGAGGCTTGTATGATTTTAGTTGGAATTGATGTCGCAAAAGATAAGCATGATTGTTATATTATGACTTCTGAAGGAGAAGTATTATTCAAATCATTTACTATTGCTAATAACATGGAAGGTTTTAATCAGCTT